>JAJFFA010000366.1 GCA_021776885.1 Planctomycetota bacterium | reverse complement strand
CGCCAGGGCCGGGTCGGCGCCCTCGGCCTCGAAGGAACGCGCGGTGCCCTCGAGCCCATCGAGGGTGGCCTCGATGGCCGCCAGGCGGTTCTGGGCCTCCGCCGCCTCCGGTGAGTAGCGCCGGTCGAAGTCGCGCGCCTTGCCCAGGATCGGCGCCGCCGCCTCGATCGCCCCCTTGGCCAGAGCCTCGCGCCCCTCGCCCAACCAGCGCTCGCGCCAGGGGATCAGCTCTTCCAGGTTGCGCTTGGCCATCAGCTCGGCCAGGGGCGTGTCGAGGTAGGTGCTCTCGGGCAGGCTCGAGGCGCCGGCGGAGATGCCCGGGTCGCCCTCCCAGACCACGCGCTGGTCGAGGTCGATCAGGATCAGGCGCGGCAGGTTGAAGCGGTCCAGGAGGAAGGTCTCGAAGGTGCTGCCGATGCCCTCGTGCTCGCGGTTGTCGACGCCCACGGCGCCCGGGAAGGGATGGGTCGCGAGGTAGCCCTGCAGGGCGTCCAGGTCGTTGGGCGAGGTGACGACCACGATCTCGAGCCCGTAGGACGCGTAGCGCTGCGCCAGGTCGGTCAGCCAGTGGTCGATACGCACCTGGTCGTTCTGGCGGATGCTGGCGAAGACCAGCAGCTGGGGCACGGCGCCCACCTCGTCCCAGGCCGTGCGCTCGCCCTGCACCCAGCGCTGCACGTCGGGGAAGGGCGGGATCAGCCCCTGGTAGCTGCCGCCCACGGGGCCGGCGGAGCGCAGCTTCTCGATGCGGATCGAGCGTTCGATCGCCGCCGCCGGGTCGTTGGCCGGGCGCGACAGGTAGCGCACGTTGCGGAAGCGCGCCTGGCCCGCGCCGCAGACCAGGCCGAAGCCTCCGCGCACCACGTCGCGGCTGCCGAACTCGTGGGACGCCACCAGCTCGTCGTCGAACCACAGGTCCACGTCACGCCCGCTGACGTCGACGCGCAGGGTGTGCCACTCGGAGGCCGAGGTCGCCCCCGCCGGGATGCTCATGTCGACGGGCACGTGGCGCCAGGTCTCGGGTGTACCCCCGGTGAAGCTGACCAGGTCGAGGTAGGCGCTGTTGGCCGTGCCCTCCTTGCTGCGCACGCGCTCGGGGAAGATCACCACGCCGTGGAAGTTGCTCGCGCTCTTGGAGCCGAAGCCCAGGCCGCAGAAGTTGACCGAGCCCTTCTTGGCCTCGACCTCGGCCTGCATCGAGAAGTCGCCGGAGCTGACCTCGTCCAAAGACAGGAAGCGGTAGCTGAAGTCGGTCTCGGAGAAGGCTCCGGCGGTCGCATCCAGGGTGCTGCCGTGGGACACGAAGGTCGGGTCGCTGCCCTGGGAGCCCCAGCCCGAGAGGTCCTCCTCGTTGTAGGCCAAACGCCACAGGCCGAGGGACTTGCCGCTCTCGCGCACTGCCGACTCGTAGGCATCGAAGAGGTCGGGCAGGTCGAGGTCCGAGCCCAGACGCCAGGCCACGTCCATCACCATCGAGGGCAGGCCGGCGCCCTGGTAGCGGCCCACGATGCTGCGCGCCGTGCTGGCCATGCGGTCGTGCACGCGGGTCAGGGAGGAGAGCTGCGGGTCGAGCTTGTCGAGCTTGCGCTCGGCGTCGCGCAGGGCCTTCTCGTCGGGCTCTTCGGCGCGCTCCAGCAGCGAGACGGCGTCGCGCACCAGGCGCGCGGCGCGGTCCTCGTCGTCGAACTCGTCGTCCAGGAGCTCGCCGAAGGCGAGCCGCAGCTCAGGGTCATGGGGGCTGTCGATCAGCCCCTTCTCGAAGTGCTCCTTGGCCACGACGAAGTCGCCGTTCTGCACCGCGAACTGCCCCCAGCGCTTGTACGGTCGCTCGCGCTCGCGGGTGCCCGCGACCTCCTCGCGCAGCTCGAGGATCCAGGTCTTCCAGACCTCGTCGAGCTCACGCGCGGTCTTGGGCAGCAGCGGAGGCGGCACGTCGGCGGGGCGCGCGATGCCCTTGATCGGTGGCGCCGGGTTGGCGAGCACGACCTCCTCGAAGTTGCGCACCGCGCCGCTGCCGGTGCCCCCGGACTTGTTCATGAACGTGCGGAAGGCCTCGCGGTAGACGTAGCGCCCGTCGCCGAAGTCCTGGTAGTTGTACAGGAAGTAGACCAGGCCCCAGGTGGGCGCGTACCAGGGCGGTCCCCAGGCGTAGCGGTTCTCCAGGATGGTCTCGAAGCGCGGCGCGCGCTCGGGATTGGAGTCACTGGGCTTGGCGGGGTCGATCCCGTCGTTGTGGTCCTCCATCCAGCCGCGCTTCATGCGCGCGGCCAGGGGGTACAGCCGGCCCGAGGCGGGCAGGTTCATGATCACCGTGCCGTTGGGCAGGATCTTGGTGCCCTCGAAGAACGAGGCCAGGCCCTCGTTCAGCCAGCCCGACGCGTTCGTGGCCAGGGACACGAACTGGTGCGCGGCCTCGTGGAAGAGGGTGCCCGTCATGCCCTCGAAGGTGCTCGGGATGTAGGTCTCGACGAAGGACCCGGTGTAGTGGCCTCCGGACCACTCGACCGGCGGACCGATGCCGTCCTTCAGGTACTCCTCGCGGTTCTTGAAGATGTTGACCGAGATGCGCGGGACGGAGCCACCGTGGTCCTTCGTGCCGTGCTCGAAGAACTCGCGGTAGAACAGGTTCATCTGCTCCATCGCCTCCGCGGTCAGGGTCAGCACGCGGTAGCCCGCGTCGGTGTAGATCTTGTAGTTCTCGCCCTCGCGCTCGGCGCGCTCGTCCCAGCTCCCGTGCTCCGCGTCGAACGCCTGGATCCACTCCTCGCTGACGCCCTCGAACAGGTCCCGCGGCTGGGCGAACTCGGCCAGGCTCGGATCGGGCTGGGCCGAGATGCGCTCGATCGCCGCCAGGCTGACCGCGTTCTCCGGATCGAGGGCCAGGATCTGCTTATGCACGCGGATCGCACCGTGGGGGCGCTTGTCCTTCTCGTACTCTTCGGCCAGGGGCATGAGCTCCTTGATGAACACGCCCTTCATGTCGAGCAGGTCCGAGGCGACGGGGTCGAGGCCGGTCAGCTCCGTGCGCAGGACGTCGAGCTCCTTCTTCTGCACCCCTTGGGCGGCGGAGGAGCGCAACAGCGCGTGCAGGGCATAGATGCGCTCGTCCTGGTCCTCCGCGGCCGCCGCCACGTCGGCACGCAGGCGCCAGGCGGCGAGGCTCTTCGGGTCGCGCTCGAGGGCGCGCATCAGGAACGTGCGCGCCAGGTCGTGTTGACCCGCTTCGAGGGCGCGCTGGGCCGAACTCAGGGCGACGGCCAGACCGTCGCCGCGGTTCATCGCAGCCGGGGCGGAGCCACTCGCGAGGGCCAGCAGGCCGCAGACGGAGAGGGTGAGGATGCGACGCAGGCGGGGGCGGATGACACTCATGACTCTCATGACGCCAGGGGCTCGAGGCTGGGGGCGACCGGGGGGATCGTTGGGCCCGCAGTGTAGCGCCCCCGAGCGGACTCCGGCCCTCCGTCAGCCGTCCAGGCGGCGCAGCTTCACGTTCCGGAACGCGACCGGGTCACCGTGGTCCTGCAGGGCGATGTGCCCCACGGCGTAGCGCGCGAAGCCGGGCATCGTCGCGAACTTCGATGCGGCCAGGCGCTGCGCCCAGTCCTCGCTGCCCAGCTCGAAGCGGCAAGTGCGGGTGCCGTTGAGCCAGTACTCGACGCTCCCGCCGCGGGCCAGGATGCGCGCCCGGTTCCAGCGCCCCACGGGGCGGGTCACGTCCAGGGGCGGTGCGTGCAGGGCGTAGTTCGCCCCGGCGGAGGTCAGGGGGTTGCGCCCGTCGGGGTGCCGGCGGTTGTCCAGGATCTGCAGCTCGGGGCCGCTCTCCCAGACCTGCTCGTGCTCCTCGCTGACGCGGAAGAACACGCCGCTGTTGCCCCCGGCCGCCACGCGCCACTCGAGGGACAGCTCGAAGTCGCCGTAGGTCTCGGTGCTGATCAGGTCGCCGCCGGCGCCGCTGAGCGCCAGGGTCCCCTCGAGCACCGCCCAGCCCGGCCCGGGCGCGTCGCCGTGGAAGGCGCGCCAGCCGGCGAGGGTGGCGCCGTCGAAGAGCAGCTGCCAGCCGGCCCCGCGCTCGGCGTCCGTCAAGGTGTTGGGCGCGGGGCGCGGGTCGTTGCGGGACCAGCGCGCCCGGCCGGAGTGCTCGCGCGCGGGCACGACGTTCAGGGTGGACCAGGCCTCGCTGCTCCAGGGCGCTCCGGCCTGCTCGCCCTCCAGACCATCGAGCAGGCGCAGGTAGAGCACGCGACCCGGGGCCAGGTCGGCAAGCTCGAGGAACACGCGCCGCCGGTCCCGCGACACGCAGGCCGACACCAGCGCGTGCTCGCGCTCGTCGAGCTTCGGACCGCCGTAGCTCGCCGTCGCCTCGTAGCGCCAGGAGCGCACGAGGTACGCCCCAGGGTCCCAGCCCTGGCCCGCGCGCAGGGGCTCCGTGAAGGTGAGCTCGACGCCCCCCGCGAAGGGGCGCAGCTCCAGCAGCTCGAACACGGGCGCCCCGGTGTACTCGACCCGCTCCAGGCCGAACCAGTGCTTGCCCGACTGGCTCCAGTTGCCGGTCGAGCCGACGCCGCCGACGTAGAGCGCGCCGTCCGGTCCCCACGCCAGGCGCTGGACGCCCGCCTCGAGTCCCTGCATGAAGCGGAACACCGTGCCCTGCAGCACGCCCTCCAGCTCCTCGACGAAGACGCGCTTGATGCCGCCGTGGGTCACGTCCCCCACCAGCATCTGCCCCTGCGCCGAGCGGTAGGGCCCGACGTCGATGGGCGCCGGCTGGCTGGGCGAGTTGCCGATCTCGTTCTGCGGCAACCAGGCCACGGGCGGTGTCACGGGCAGTTCGGCGGCGGCGTCCCCGAGGACGGCGCGCGAGCCGTAGAAGGCCCCGGGCTCGAGGGCCTGGAGCTTCGAGCTGGGCAGCCAGTCCCCCTGGTTGTCGGTCAGCCAGATGCGCCCGAGGGCGCCGCGCCCGATGCCATTGGGCGTGCGCAGGCCGTGGGCCACGCTCTCCCAGCGCCCGTCGCGGGCGATGCGGATCGAGTGCCCGCGGTCCCTGGCCTGGGGCCAGGAGCTGCGGCCCCCAGGCTCGATGGCGATGGCCAGGTTGGCGTGGAACCAGCCGTCGGCGTACACCAGCCCGAAGGCGAACTCGTGGAAGTTGGGCGTCACCGACCAGCCGCTCGACACGCACTCGTAACCCTCGGCGCGTCCGTCGCCGTCCGCGTCCACGAGACGCGTCAGCTCCTGCTTCTGCAGGACGAAGATCTCGTCGCCGACGACACACAGGCCCAGGGGTTCGGCCAGGCCCGCCGCGAAGGGCTGGACGCGCAGCTCCCCCGCCGCGTCGGCGCCGACGTTCTCGAGCAGGTAGACCTCGCCGTCCCAGGTGCACAGCACGAGGCGCCCGTCCGAGAGCCAGTCCATGCCGCCGACCCGGGGCTCGAAGCCCTCGGGCCGCAGGGCCTGGACCCGGAAGGAGGGATGCATCCCCGCCAGGGGCTCGCCCTTGCCAGGGGCGCTGCGCGGGAGCGGGCGCACCAGGCGCTTCTTGCCCGGTGACGTGACGCGCACGTCCCCCGCCGGAGCCGAGAGGTTCGCGCCGGGGATCAGGGCGAAGTCTGCGGCCCCCGGGGGGCGCCACTCGAGGCGCACGGAGACGTCGCCGTAGTCCTGGAACAGGTCGAGGGTCAGGGCGTGCTCGCCGCGCTCGAGCTCGAGCTGCCCCTCGCGCAGGGTGCTCGCGTCGTGCAGCCCGTCGTGGTCGATGACGCGCCGGCCGGCGAGGGTCAGGCGCGAGCCGTCGTCGCTGCGCAGGCGGAAGCGGTGCAGGCCGGGGCGCTCGACACGCAGGGCGCCCTGCAGGCGAGCGCGGAAGAGGGCACCCACGCCGAAGTCCGCGGCGCCGTTCAGGTCGATGCCAGGTACGACCCCGTGCAGGTTCGGGGTCTGGCCCGGGAGCAGCTCGAGCAGGGCGCCCTGGGCCTCGTCCACCTCCCAGACCTGCAGGAACAGCCCGGGCTCCCCCTGGGGCAGGGCGAAGAGCGCGAGGGCCTGGGCGAGGAGCGCGATCATCGCTGCTCCCCGTCCTCCGGCGCGGGCTGGAAGACTGCGCTGATGCCGTTGAGCAGGACCTCCCCGGGCGCCCCCCCGCTCCACACCAGGGTGCCGCTGCAGCGCCTCGGCTGGGTCCCCTCTTCGAGCGCGACCTCAGCCGCGTCCCGGGCCGGGCCCGTCGCGAGCCAGGCACAGTCGAGCGCGTACGCCAGGCGCAGCTCGGTCCCGGCGGGCAGGCCCTCGACCCAGAAGCGGCGCTCGAAGCCCGGGGCGTCCGCCCCCACCCCGGCGCGCTTCAAGAGGTCCATGCGCGCCACCCGATGGGCCCGTCGGAACCCCGGTCGCTCCTGGATCGTGACCCGCTCGCCCGCGGGCAGCTCGAGCTCGTAGTCCAGGCTCAGCTGCCCCGTCGCGCCCAGGGTGTAGCCCTTGTAGCGCGGCCGCAGCTCGAGCGGGCGCCCGCCGCGGGTCAGGCTCCAGCCGTCCTCCAGCACGGCCTGCGGGCTGCGGCTGTAGGTCTCCCCGCGGAGCGTCGGCTGCGGGCCGTGGCGCGTGGTGAAGACCGCGCCGTCGAGGGCCACATCCCCCTTCCAGGCGGCGTAGAACGAGCAGAGCTCGGCGTCGTAGGCGACCCACAGATCGTCGGACAGGGCGACCGTGATCATGCGCGCCCGACCGTCGAGGACGCAGCGCAGGACCCACGGGTCCCGCGGCCGCTGCGCCGCACCGGGTTGGAAGCCGTCGACCCCTGCGGCGGGGAGGAGCAGGGTCGCGAGGAGTGCGCAGACCAGCGCGCTCACGCCCCCCCTCCCCCGGGCTCCACCGGCCGTGAGCGGGCGGGGTACAAAGCCAGGAGCACGACGAAGCACGCCAGGGACGCGTACATCGGCACGCTGAAGAGCTTGGTGTAGTCCATGCCGTCCGCGCCCTGGGCCCAGGCTCCGATGCGCGCAGCCACCGGGCTGCCGACCGCGATGCCGATGCCGATGATGACCAGGTTGAAGAGGTTCTGGGCGCTGGCACGGATGTCGGGGCGGGTCTCCTCGTCGACGACCATGAAGGCCACGAAGATGAAGCAACCGAAGCACAGCCCGTGCAGGGCGACCCCGACCAGGACCGTCGCCAGGGAGTCCGTGTAGGCGAAGAGTGCCATGCGCGCGGCGTACGCCAGGAGCCCGACCCCGAGCAGCGTCTTGCGCGAGACCTTGCCCGCCAGGAGCGGGATCGCCGCCAGGACCGGGATCTCGGACATCTGCCCGATCGTCATCAGACCTCCGCCACCGACGCCGAGCACGGCGTTGATCGAGTTGGCCGTGTCGCGCCCGTAGCTGGACAGGAACTCCGAGGTGAAGACGAAGTAGAACTGGTGGATCATGCTGACCGGGATGGCCAGCAAGAACAGGATCGAGAGCGGCCGGCAGCGGATGGCGGCCATGGCGGAGAAGGCCGCGAAGTCACCCTTCTCCGTGGCGGACTTGGCCGGCGGGGTGTGCGGCAGGGTGAAGCAGTAGAGCCCCATCAGGAAGCCCAGGGCCGCACTCAGGCGGAACGCGTCCGCGCGCCCGGCGTTCTGGGCGGCCTGGATCACCTCGTCCGAGCCGAGGGGTGTGTACTGCAGCCGCAGCCAGTGACCGACGCAGATGCCCGCCGCGATCCAGCCGATGGTGCCCCACAGGCGCACGCGCCCGAAGTCCCGGTCGCGGTCGGGCAGGTGGTGGAAGGCCAGGGAGTTGGTCAGGGCCAGGGTCGGCGCATAGACCATGCCGTAGACCACGGACAGGATCAGAAAGGTCTGGTAGTCGGCGGTGTCCGCCAGGCGCCAGACGAGGACCGCGCCGACGATGTGGCTGAAGCCCAGGAAGCGCTCGGTGGAGAAGTGCCGGTCGGCGATGTGCCCCGCGATGAACGGGCCGACGATCGCACCCAGGGCACCGGCGCCCAGGATGTAGCCGACCTGCTCGAGCTCGAAGCTGCGGTGGCCCAGCAAGAACGGATACAGGATCGGCAGCCAGGCTCCCCAGATCGCGTACTGAAGGAACATCATCAGCGACAGGCGCAGATTCAGCGAGCCGGGCAGGGGGCGCGTCGCGTTCAAGGCAGTGCTCCGAAGGGGAGGTGAGGACCGGACAGGAAGGGCAGCGCCGGCGCTACTCCGAGAAGGCGTCGTCGAAGGCGATGTCCGAGCGCTCGAAGTCGAGGGCGCGGGTGAAGGCCGCGGCCTCGCGCGCTCCCGCCTCGCGGTCCATCATCGGATCCTCCCACTCGACGGTCAGGGGACCGTGGTAGTTGGCGTGGCCGAGCTGGCGGATCACTCCCTCGAAGTCGATGCGCCCGCGGCCCGGGGAGCGGAAGTCCCAGAAGCGTCCGTCCTCGCCGAAGTTCGCGTGGCCGCCGAAGACGCCGATGGCCTGGGGGCTGTCCGACCACCAGACGTCCTTGACGTGGACGTTGAACACGCGCTCGCCAAACTCGCGCAGGAAGCCCAGGTAGTCCACGCCCTGGTAGCCGAAGTGCGAGGGGTCGAAGTTGAAGCCGAAGCGCGGGTGCCCGTCGATGGCGGCCAGGGTGCGGCGCGCGGTGGCGATGTCGAAGGCGATCTCGGTCGGGTGCACCTCGAGGGCGAAGCACACGTCCACCTGGGCGAAGACGTCCAGGATCGGCCTCCAGCGCGTGGCGAAGTCCTCGTACCCGGCCTCGAGCTGCCCGGGGGCGATCGGCGGGAAGGAGTACAAGAGGTGCCAGATGCTGCTGCCGGTGAAGCCGTTGACCACCGTGCGCCCGCTGCGCGCCAGGCGCTCCTTGACGGCCTCGGGGGCGGCGTCGAAGAAGCGCCGCGCGGCGCGCGCCGTGTCCTTCATCTCCTGGGCCGCGCGGCTGCGCACGCCCTCCGGATCGCCGTCGCCGTAGATCTCCTCGGACAGGATCGACTTGTGGCGCTCGTCGATGTTGTCGCACACCGCCTGGCCGACCAGGTGCGAGCTGATCGCGTAGCAGCCCAGGCCGTGGTCCCCGAGGACCTGCCACTGGCGGGCACAGTAGTCGTCCTCGCGCAGGGCGCGGTGGACGTCGAAGTGGTCCCCCCAGCAGGCCAGCTCGAGCCCTTCGTAGCCGAGCGCACTGGCCTTCTTCGCCAGGGTCTCGAGGGGTAGATCGGCCCATTGGCCGGTGAACAGGCAGACAGCGCGCGACATGGAATCCTCCCGGGATACGAATCGAGCGCGCAAGGATAGCGGCTGGACGCGCCCGGAGGGAGGACGGGACAGCTAGCTGATGGAGCTGAGCTCGACCGCGCGCCCCTCGCGGGCGGCCAGGCCGGCGGCCTCCATGACACACTGGGTGCGCCAGGCGTCCTCGAAGTCGGGCAGGGGCAGCTCGGGCTCGGCGCCGGAGAGGACGCGCACGATGTCCGCAGCCATGTTGACGAAGCCATGCTCGTAGCCGAGCACGTGGGCATCGGGCCACCAGGCCGCGGCGTAGGGGTGATCCCCGGCCGAGGTGGCGACGATCCGGCGCCAGCCACGCTCGGCAGAGGGGTCCCGCGCGTCGAGGAAGGAGAGCTCGTTCATGCGCTCGAAGTCGAAGGCGATCGAGCCCAGCTCGCCGTTCAGCTCGATCGTGTTGCGGTTGAGGTGGCCGTGGGCCAGGCGCGTGGCCTCGAAGCTGCCCAGGGCCCCGCCCTCGAAGCGTGCCAGGAAGAGGGTCGCGTCGTCGACGTCGCTGGGCACGCGCTCGCCGTTCGCTCCGTCGCGCTCGCCCACGAAGGTCTGCTGCAGGGCTCCCGCGACCTGGGTGATGTCCTCGCCGACGAGGAAGCGCGCCAGGTCGATGCTGTGCGCGCCCAGGTCGCCGAGGGCGCCCGAGCCGGCCTTCGACTTGTCGAAGCGCCACGAGGCCGGGGTCTCGGGGCCGCCCCAGCTCTGCAGGTACTTGGCGCGCACGTGGCGGATAGCGCCCAGCCGACCGGCGCGCACCAGGTTCCAGGCCAGGCCGATGGCCGGGCAGCGACGGTAGTTGAACCAGACGAAGGTCTTCGCGCTCGACGCCGCCGCCGCGTCGCGCATGGCCCGCGCGTCGTCGAGGCTGCCGGCCAGGGGCTTCTCGCAGGCGACGTGCTTGCCCGCCGCGAGCATGGCCAGGGCCTGCTCGGCGTGCAGGTGGTTGGGCGTTCCGATGTCGACCAGCTCGATGGCGTCGGCCTCGGCCAGGTCCTGCCAGCGCGTGGTGGCCTGGGCCCAGCCCCACTTGGCCGCGAAGCGCTCGAGCTCGGTGGCGTCGCGGGCCGCGATGGTGTGCAGCTGCGGGGTGCGCGGCAGGTCGAAGAAGTGCCCCACCTGGCTCCAGGCGTTCGAGTGGGCTCGCCCCATGAACTTCTGCCCGATCAAGCCGACCTGCAGCGAAACCGGGGACGGGGCGGAGGAGTCCTGGTGGGTAGCGACGGACATGGGGCGGCCTCGAAGCGGGGTGAGCGGAGCCGCGATACTTTGCTCCTTCCCTGTTCCGCCTCGCAAGCTCGCCCAGGCGAGAAGCATGCGCTCTGGCACGCCCTGGAGGACGCTTCGGGGAGCCTCGTGCTGGGCTGGACCCTGGATAAGGGGGGAAAGCGTTGGGAGACCTGCGCCCTGCAGATCCGATGAATCCGGGGTGAATCCTGGGGCTTCGGATTGCCGCGGAGGCCCTGGACCCTTAGAAAGTTCGGTTCGGACGCCCCCGTAGGACCCTGCCCAAGCCACCCGTGAACTTCTTCTGCAAGCTGTTCGGTCATACCTGGACCCACCGCACGGACAACCCGCGGATCGCCTGGAACACGACCAAGAACCTCTCCGAGCTGGCGGCGACGTCGGAGCGCGAGGCCAAGTTCTGGCTCGAGTGCCAGCGCTGCGGCGACAAGAACGAGAACCCCTCCCGCGACCAGGTCAAGTCGGCCATCTGACCCGCCGGGGCCCGCGGGCCCCGGATTCGGTTCCAGGCGGCGCTGCGCGGGGTACCTTTCCCCGTGAGGACTACCATCCGATTTCTGGCGCTCTGCGCCCTGCTGGCGCTCTCGCCGGGCTGCCTGGCCCCGGCACCGAATCTCAGCGTCGAGAGCCCCTCGGGGATCGTGCGCAGCGACTCCGAGGAGGAAGCCCGGGCCGTCTCGACCCTCCTCGAGCGCCTCGCCCCGCGGGTGACCTCCCTGGTCCCGGACTCCTCCCTGGAAGAGGTCGAGGTCTGGATCCAGGAGCGCCCCAGTCTCTACCGCCGGCCGCGGGAGGCCTCCGCGGACGCTGAAGGCCTGTGGGCCGAGAGCCACGGGCGCATTCTGCTCGGCCGCTACGCCGACAGCCTCGAGCGCACCCTGGCCCACGAACTGGTCCACGCCTCCCTGGGCGAGACCTGGCGCGCACTGCCCGGCTCCCTCGAGGAGGGGCTCTGCGACCACGTCTCGGCCCGCGTCTCGTCCAAGGGCGGCGCGCGCCTGCGCGCCGGCCGCCTGGCCAGCGCGGCCCTGTCCTGCGGAGGCATCTCCCTCGAGCTCTCCGCCCGCCCGCGGCGCGAACCGGGCGATGAGACCTGGGGCGTGCAGATCTTCCTCAGCAGCCCCGAGGCCCTGGCCGCCGACCCCCTCGACGTCTTCCGCATCCAGGCCGGCCTCTCCTCGACCTCGATCGGCGCCAGCCAGAAGCGCGGCTACTACGGCCTCTCGTTCCTGGTCGTCGAGCGCATCGTCGCCCGCCACGGCCTGGATGGCCTGGCCGCCCTGTGCCGCTCGGCCCGCGAGCGCGACCTCTCGACGGTGCCGCGTCGTTGGCTGCTCGACGCCGCCCAGCTCGGCCCGACCCCGGACCTGTGG
The DNA here is from genome assembly GCA_021776885.1 of Planctomycetota bacterium. Taxonomy (GTDB): domain Bacteria; phylum Planctomycetota; class UBA1135; order UBA1135; genus JAJFFA01. The sequence goes on along the minus strand of JAJFFA010000366.1, from coordinate 880 downwards.
CGCACGGCTGCGATCAGCGCCCTGCAGCGCGAGGAGCTGACCGAGCTCGTGCGCATGTACATCGACCCCATCGCGGGCGCCCTGGCGCCGTGGCTCAGGGGCTGCAGCACGCGCGAAGAGGTCGAGGCCAAGCTGCGCGAGCACGAGCTGCTGCTGACCCTGGGGCCAGCGAGCGGGGCGTTGGATCTGTCGACCCTGGATTTCGTGCGGCGCGAGCTAGGGCTCAGGTACGGGACGCGACGCCCGTAGGCTGTCGCGTGAGCTCAGGACGCGAGGCGCTGAGTGCCCCCGGGCGATCTCGAGTAGCTCAGCGCTTATTTCAGGGCTAGCGAAGCTCCTCGAGGATGCGCTCGAGGAGCGCGCTACGCTCGGCGTACTCGGGCGCGCCCTGCGGCGTGCGCTCCAGCAGCTCGCCGGCCAGGGCCTCCGCTTCCTCCCAGCGCTCCTGGCGGGCGTAGAGCTGGGCCAGGTCCTGGTAGGAGACGAGCGTGTCCGGGTGCTCGAGACCCAGCACCTCGATGCGCCCCTCCCGGCACCCCTGCAAGACGGCCTGCGCCTCGTCGTAGCGGCCGCAGCTCATGTGGAACACACCGAAGTTCCTCAACGCGGTCAGCGTGGCGGGATCCTGCGCACCCGGGTCGGCATACAGCACGGGCAGCCAGCGGTCGTAGAACAACACCAGGCTGTCCATCGAGCTGAGCGTCTGCGGATGTTCCTCGCCAAAGACCTCGCGCCGCTGCGCGAGGGCCTGGAGCAGCAGCGGCTCGGCCTCCGCGTAGCGGCCCTGGGTGCCGTAGAACACGCCCAGGTTGCTCAGCGAGGACAGCGTCTCGGGATGGCTCTCGCCCAGCACCCTGCGCCTCCCCTCGAGCGCCTCGGC
>JAJFFA010000365.1 GCA_021776885.1 Planctomycetota bacterium | reverse complement strand
CGCGATGCGCTCGGCCAGGGAGTGGCGGCTCGAGGCATCGACGCCAGCGCCCTCTCCCGCCTGGGGCTTGCCGCCGGGGTTCGGAGCGCGGCCATCGGGTCGGGCGTGCATCGCTCGGCGATTGTACCCGCTCGAAGGAATCACCATCCGCGCGTCCGGGCGGGGCCAGCAGCCTCTGCGGCAACCTGGCGGGTCCGACCCTGTGGCTCGAGGGCAGCCTCTTCATGCAGGGCGTGTGCGGCTCGGCCTTGACGACGAGCGGCGGCCCCTTCCTGCTCGGCTCGAGCCTCTCGAGCGCCCACAGGTCCGGGTGTGCGCTCAGGGGGCGAACTCAATCTCGATGCCACCCGAGGCGTTGAAACCCGAGCCGCCCGCCGGGGCGTCGCGGAACCAGAACTGGAAGGACCACGTGCTGCCCGCGGTGATCGCCCCGGCGCCCGAGTCGAAGGGCGGCGCCTCGAGGTCGATCATGGTCGTCGCGGCACCGTTGTGGTTCGTCGCCTGGATGCCCGGGATGCGGAGCGGGGTCGAGACGCAGCGGATGCCGTCACCGAAGGGGATCGACGGGCCCGTTCCGCCGTAGAAGAACAGACCGCTCGTGTTGGGCACCGCGCGCCGGACGATCAGTCGAAAGGCGTTGCGTCCGACCCCCGTGCACTGGGCGAAGGTCTGCGCGGGGTTGCCGCCCGAGTTCGGGGTCGCGTCGCAGGTGTTCGTGACCCGATCCTCGAGCAGCTCGTGGAAGCTCGATCCGCCGTCGAAGCCGATGCGCAGCCCATCGAGAAGGAAAGACCCGGACAGGTCGATCGCGGCGCCGATGACAGAGGAGAAGTTGGCCTCGTAGGCGAAGCCTCCCGTGGGCTGGCGACGGAAGAGGTAGACGTTGAAAGAGAAGCTGGTACCGACCGCGATGCGGTCCGCGTCGATGGCGACGCTGCGGCCGAAGAAGAGCGTGATCCCCGGGGGCGGCTCGAGGGCGTAGGTCTCGTTCGCTGGCCAACCGCCCGCGCTGCGCTCGAAGACCCAGACGAACTGGTGCTGGGTATTCCCGGCGTTGTTTGCACCGAGCACGATCGTCCCGCCCTCGATGTCGACGCTGAAGCCCACCTGGGTGGTGTTGTTGCCCTGGTCCGGCTGGATCGAGCCGGTGAGCTTCTGCACCTGCGACCAGCTGCCGCCGGCGGCGCGTTCGAACACGAACCCGGCACCGCCGCCCGTCGCCAGGTTCGAGTCGCGGTCTGCTCCGACCACGAAGGCGTCGCCCGCCACCGCGACGTCTGAACCGAAGTGCTCGGTGACGCCCGTGGGCACGACCTTCTGCGCCTCGACCCAGGTGGCACCGGAGCGCTCGAACACGTACGCGGCGCCCTGGCCCTGATCCGGCGCGCTCACCACGATCGTCGTTCCGTCGCTGGCGACACGCTGGCCGAAGTGGTCCCCGGCGGCGCCGTCGCTGGCGCTGAGCACGGCCATCAGGATCCAGCCCGCCGCCTGGCGTTCGTAGACGAAGGCCGCGCCGCGCTCGGAGCTGCCGGCGGGATGGCCCAGCACAGCCGTCGTACCCACGAGGGCCACATCCGAGCCCGCGCGCTCCATGGGCTGCAGGTTGGGGGGATCGATGCGCTGGGTCTCGTTCCAGAACGAGCCGTCGAACTCATACACGAAGGCTGCGCCGGTCTCGGCTCCGCCCGGGCCACTGGCCCCCGGAGCCGTGAGCCAGGCGCAGTCGCCGTCGATCGAGACGCTCGAACCGACCCCATCGTCCTGGACGCTACCGCTCGGACGGACGAAGTCGTTGCAGGTGTACTCGGCGACCTGCGCAGCCGCGGGGGACGCGAGCACGAGCGGAAGCGAGGCGAGGGCGAGGCACAGGAAGTCGCGGTTGTGTCGCATGGGATGTCAGTAGGAAGATCTGCGGAAAGACCCGCCCCTAGGCTATCCGCGTCGGCGCGGGCAGCAAGCCGAACGCGATCTGGAGCCGCGCGGCGCGCCTCCCTGATACGGCCGCGCGGGGGTCACTCGCTCGTCTAGCCTGAAGGAGGACACCTTGGGCGAACACTGCTCTGAGCGTCAAAGGATGAGCCGGGCGCGATAGAGGTTCGTGTGGTTCCCCGGGACCGGACGCGGTGACCGCGGTCCGCTGCCACCAGGTCCGCCCGCCCCACCTCCAGCGCTTCCAGCCATGGGGCGCGCCAGGGCCTGGACGCCGAACAGCTCGCCGACGGCGGTGGTCGCGGCGGGCAGGCGCAGCTCCAGCGGTACGCCGACCGGGCGCACGCCGAGGACCACGCCGCTGCCGGGGGCGCCGTAGAGCGTGAAGCCCAGGGGTGAGACGAAGGTCTCGCCCCCCAGGGGACCGAGGGTGTAGAGCGCGAACCCGGCCGGGCCCTGAACGCTGAAGTTCATCGTCGTCCCGACCCGCGGCCGGCCGGCGAACTCGAGGGTGTAGGCGCCGCGCTCGTAGGCGCCCATGTCCGCGCGCGCCAAACCGTCGAGGTCGTGGTCGAGGATACGCGACGCCTCGACGTGGTCCTTAGGCGCGGATGCGCCGGGGGCCGCGCTGTCGATGCTCGGCGAACGCCGCCTGAGGCGCAGGTCTCCCGCCGCCGCATCGACGAACAGGGGATCCGTGTCGAGGTTGCCGTCCTGGCCCGCGAAGTCCGGGCCGGCGTTGCTGAACGTGACGTCGCCGGAGGTGAAGCCCGAGAGCTCCCCCCCTGCGTTGCCGAAAGCGATCGAGCTCTCCAGCCGTGCGCTCGCGGACACGCGACGGCGGATGCCCACGCCGCCCGATCCGCTGACCGTCGCGTGCAGCAGGGCGAAGTCCGAGGGGGAGTCGAGGTCGATGCCGTCGCCCGCGGACTGGAAGGCGACCCAGTTCAGGGCGTCGCCCGCCAGGTTGCGGGCGCGGACGCCGTCCGAGCCCGAGTAGTCGACCCGCACCCCGTGGGCGAGGAGCGCGGCGCTCGCCGGCAGGAATGCCGCGTCACTGCGCCCGCCGTAGCGCAGGACCAGGTGCTCGATACGCGAGGGCGCCGCGTTCGAGGGAATCGAGACGCTCTGCCAGTCGCCCGGCGCGGGCTGCGTCGCGGCTCCATCCTGCTCCGTATCGCCGCCGACCCCGTCATCCCGGATCGAGGTGAGCACCACGGGCTCCAGCCCCGTGCCCTCGACGACCAGCGCGCCGCCGTTCACCGTCAGGCTGCGGGCAAAGCCACGCCACTTGAAGAGGGTGCCCTGGCGCAGCTCGAGCACGTCGCCTGCGAACAGCGTGATGCTCGTGTCGACCACGAACACGCCGTCATCGTTCAGGGCGTTGTGGCGCGCCACCACCGCCGTACCGTCGAAGTCCGCGCTGCCGACGTGGATCGCGTCGACGTCGTTCCCGACTCCGATGTTGTCGAGGAAGCTGCCCACAGCGTCCAGTGGCGCCGAGGCGATCGGGAAGCCGGCGTTGTGGTCGAAGCGCGTGCGCTGGATGCGCGGCCGCGAGTCGTTCGCGAGCGAGACGCCGGCTCCGCTCGAGAACTCGATCGCGCTGTCCGAGAGCAGGATGTCCGCTCGCGTCAGCAGCACGCTGGGCCCGGCCGCGTAGCGCACACGCACGCCGGTGAGCTGACTGGCATCGGCTTCCTGGCCGAACACGAGGCCGTTCCAGAGCCCCGCTACGGGCAGGGTCGCGTCCATGTCCTTGTTGGTGTCCCCCGCGATGTCGTCGAGCAGCGTGGTGAAGATCGTGGTCTCGGGTGCGCCCAGGCACTCGAGGGTGCCCTGCACGTCGAGCCCGCGGCCACCCTCGAACTTGAGCACCACGCTGGCCCCGATCGAGAGGGTCGTGCCCGCCAGCACGTTGACGCTGGTGCCCAGGACCAAGGGCCGCCCATCGAGCGACTGGGTGCGGCGCACGAAGAGGTCGAAGGGCACCACACCCTCCGTGATGCGGATCGTGTCGCTCAGAGTGTTGTCGCTGGCGGAGTTGTTCGAGAAGCCGGGGAGGGCGCGCAGCGCCGCCCCATCGACTGCGCGTACGTTGCGCTGGAAGTCGCAGCCGTCGACCACCGGCCGCGCCGCCTGCGAGAGCTGCAGCGCGGTGCCCGCGCAGTCCAGGACCTGGACCGTGCTGAGCTGGGCCTGCACCCCGGCGAGGACCACTCCCGAGTTCGCGCCGGAGCCCGCGAAGCGCACCACGACGTCCTGCAGGACGCTGCCGCCGGCGTCCAGGCGCAGCGTGCCCCAGTCTCCGGGCGTACCCTCGCTGAAGCCATCCTTGCGCGTGTCCCCGAGGATCGAGTCATCCTCGATCGACGTCAGCACGACGCTCCCTCCGAGGCTTCCGAGCTGCACGCTGCCGTCCACGTCCAGCTCGCGGTTGCCGTCCCACTTGAGGACGGTCCCGGCCAGCATCGAGAGCAGGCATCCGGCGGGCACGTCGATGTCGGTGTCCGCCACGAACAGCGCGTGGGGTGCCAGCGCGTTCGCAGGCCCGATCGTCACGGCGCAGGGCCCCGCCGTCGCCGGGCCGAGGGACACGTCGCCCTCGCTGATCAAGAGGTAGTCGCCCAGGGCGTTGCCCTGGGCCGTGTTGTCCTGGAAGCGCGGCACGCCCGCGATCGCGACCCCCGAGACCGGGAAGCGGTTCTCGTCGAAGGCGCAGGCGAGCACCGTCGGAAACGAGAGGCCGCCCAGACCCAGACCCGCCGTCTCGGAGCGCTCGATGCTCGAGTTCTCGATGCGAATGTCGGCGCCCGCAAGGACAACCGCCGCCGTCGTCTGGTTGCTCTTCCCCGCGTAGCGCACCCGCGCCCCGTCGAGCACACTCGCGTCCGCGGAGGCCGAGAACGAGAGCCCGGTCCAGTCTCCGGGCTCGGGGCCACTCGCCGCACCGTCCTTGTTGGTGTCCCCGGCGACGTCGTCGTCTGTAAGGGAGGTGAAGACCACCGGTGCGTGGGTCGTGAGGGTGCCCTCGACGTCGAGCGCGAGGCTCCCCGGCCGCCACTTGAAGATCACCCCCGCGCCGAGCTCGAGCTCGGAGGCCGGCGTCACCGGCACGCGCTCGTCGACGATGAACACGCCGTCCGCATTGAGCGCGTTACCCGCGTCGATCGGCACGTAGCCGACGACCGGGTTGCTGCCCGTCCCGAGCGCCAGCACCATCGCGTCGAGGGCGTTGTTCGACGCGTTGCACGCGCTGAATCCCTGTGCCGCAGCGATCGGCACGCCGGCGACGGCGCGCCCCAGGTTGTCGAGGAAGGAGCAGCCGCTGACCAGCGGAAACGACCCGCCGCGCAGGTGCAGGGCATCGGCCTCGCACTCGACCACGCTGACGCGCTCGAGGCTGATGTCCGCCTGGGTCAGGTCGATGGCGGGCCCCGAGCCCCCGCCCAGGGTCGCATCGCCGCCGAAGCGCAGCAGCGTGTCGCGCAAGAGGCTGGCGTCCGAGGCGGCCTGGAACACGACCCGCCCCCAGTTTCCCGGGGTGCCCAGGGTGGGCCCGTCCTTGGCCGTGTCGCCGCCCAGGGTGTCGTCCTCGAGCGAGGTCACGATGACCTGGTCGGCGAAGAGCGTCCCGCGCACGTCGAAGCCGCCCAGACCGCAGCCCGCGTAGCCCAGGGGAAAGATCCCGAACTTGACGATCAGCCCCGGCTGCAGGTCGAGGGTGACTCCGGGTCGCACGATGACGTCCCGACAGAGGACCACGGGCAATCCGTTCGGCGTGTTCGCGGGCGAGAGGGTCGTGTTCGCACGCACGTCGGCGCTTGTCACGTAGACGCTGTCGCACAGCTCGTTTGCACTGGCGGAGTTGGCCGTGAAGACCGCCAGGTTCGCCAGATCGACGCGGGTGATCGCGATCCGGTTGCGCACGAAGGAGCAGTTCGTCACGAGCCGCGGCGTCGAGCCAGCGGGGTCGAGCCCGGGCCCCGAGGAGTCCTGCACCACGACCCCATCGAGACTCGTCAGGCCCCCCACCAGGAGACCGGTCTGGGCGAAGCGCACCTGCGCCCCCACGATCGTCGCGTCGTTGACGGAGAGGCCCTCCCAGCTCCCGGGCATCCCGACCGAGGCACCATCGCCGTTCGTGTCCCCGCCGGCGGAGTCGTCGGTGATCGAGGTGAAGACTGCAGCCCCGCACGAGAGCTGGCTGGTCGCGAGCATGCGCAACCGGCCTACGCCGCTGAACTTGACGATGGCCCCGTCCTCGATGGTCAGCGCCTCGCCCCCAGGGATCTGGAGCTCGCCCAGGACGTGGTAGACCTGCCCGCCCACCAGCGGCCCGCCCCCGGCAAGGTTGGTCACGGGCCCGGACAGGCAGATCACCCCGGGCTGGGTTCCGGGCGGGCACTGAACGACGTTCGCCGCGGCCGGCAAGACACTGGTCGCAAGGGCGGAGAGGGCGAAGAGAAGGGCTCGAACGTGTCGCACGGGATCACCTCGGAGTGGGTCCGAGCCCGAGTGGCCCGGTCGACTCGGATTGCCCCGCGGCAGGCGCCACCTGCCGCCGAACCGGCCTTTTTGCTCCCGAGCCGCCCAGAACCTGCCCCCCGGGGGGGGACTCCGTTTTTTTGGCGTGTCCCGTGGCGATTCGGCGGCGGAGGGGCCGAGGCCGCGCCGGCGGCTCCCCCGCTACCCCCCATCCCACGAGGACTCCGCGATGCAATCTCTTCCGACCCTCCTGCTTCTGATCCTGCTCCCGGCGCTTGGCGCACCGGCCGAGGCCCAGTCCCGAACGAAGCTCCCCCCCGCCCAGCCCGAGACGCCAGCCGAGGCGCCGCAGACGCTGCTGCCCGAGCGCGCTCCGCAGCCCCCTGCAACGGCTTTCGCGCAGGCCCAGGGCGATTCGACCCCGCGCGCACCCTCGATCACGGGCACGCCGTCGATCCCCTTCGACCGGGTCTACTACGACCGACCTGGCGATGGAAACCTGTGGGCCATGGGCGCGGCCTACAAGGCGCGCTTCGGAGCCCAGGGCGTGCGCTATATCCCCTACCTCGGACCCGAGGCACCGCTCAACCGGCCCCTCGACCTGACCCTGGAGTCGGTCACCCTCGGAGGCCAGCCGCTCACCTTCGGAGCCCTCGGCGACGCGCTGCGCGAGGGCGACGTGGTGCACTTCGACCGCGGCACACTCACCGAGCTCTACGTCCTGACCCCCGAGACGGTCGAGCAGCGCTTCCGCTTCGACCGGCTGCCCGCGGATGCCGCGGGGGACCTGGTCGTCGAGGTCGGCGTCGCCACGGATCTGGCCCTGGCCCCCGTGCCCTCGAGCGAGGATCCGGGCGGCTTCGAGTGGACCTCGCCCCTGGGCAGCGTGCGCTATGGTCGCGCCACCGTGCTCGACGCCGGCGGCGCGAGCGCGCACGCGCCAACGCGACTCGCGAACGGCAGGATCGAGATCCGCGTCCCCGCAGCCTTCGTGGCCAGCGCAGAGCTGCCCCTGACCATCGACCCGGTGCTCTCGACCTTCGGTGTCGATAGCTCGAGCCACTTCGACCTCTTTCCCGACATCGCCTACGACCGCCAGACGGGGCGCTGGGCGATCGTCTGGTCGCGCCTGTTCAGCGCGGGCGACTGGGATGTCTACTGCCTGACCGTCTCGTTCATCGGCTCGCCCATCGAGGGCGCATTCATCGATTTGACCGACCTGTCCTGGATCGAAGCGCGGGTTGCGAACAACCGCCATGCCTCGCAGTTTCTGGTCGTCGCGGAGGTCGGTCCGACTGGAAGCCGCTTCATCGGGGGGCGCACCCGGGAGGCGGGGAGCACCAGCATGAACAACCAGTTCGGGATCAGCAGCGGCGGCTCCAATGAGCAGGTCAATCCCGACGTCGGCGGCGACCCCTACGACAGCAGCGGGTCCTACTACCTGGTGGTCTGGGAGTACGCGACGAGTGACAGCAACCACGACATCCGCGGCCAGCTCGTACAAACCAGCGGGCTGCCCCTGGGTGGCCGGCTCATGCTCGCGGACTCGTCCAACGACGAGCGCGCTCCCGCCGTGAACAACTCCAACGACACCCAGAACTGGACGGTCGCGTACGAGCGCGAGTTCGACCCCAGCGACCACGACATCTGGGCCACCCAGGTGCACTGGAGCGGCACGATCGCGCACCCGAGCTACATCGTCGACTTCTCCAGCGAAGACGACCGCACGCCCTCGGTATCGTCTCCCCTCGACGAGGCGGGGAGCGAGGGTCCCTACCTTGTGGCCTACCGACGCGGCGACGGAAGCAACCGGGACATCCAGGGCAAGGTGATGCAGGCGAACGTGCCGGTGACCGGGAGCACGAACTTGACCCAGCTCCTGGGTCCGGCCAGCGCCTTCCTCGATCAGAGCCTGCCCGCGGTGGACTCCGACGGCTCGACCTTCATCCTGGCACACTCGCAGCAGGAAATCGGGAGCACCAACCAGAACGTCGCGGTCAGCGCACTGACCCTGGCCAACGGTGCGCTCCTACGCGCCGAGCAGACCACGATCTGGGCCGGAACCACGCAGAGCGAGTCCGCGCCCCGCATCTACGCCCAGCGCAGCAGCGGCGGCCCGGACACCTTCGTGTTCGGGACCTGGAGCAGCGCGACGGACATCGAGGGCGGACGCTATGGCACACCGGGCGCCGGCGACGTCTATTGCACGAGCTTCCCGCACTCCGCGGGCGGACCCGCGCAGCTCGCGGCGGACGGCAGCATCAGCCTCGTGAACAACTCGCTCTCGCTGCTGGTGCGCTCGGCTCCGCCGAACAAGACCGGGCTGTTCTTCGTCGGCTCGAACCAGGTCAGCCAGACCTTCGGCGATGGCCGGCGCTGCGTCGGTGGCTCGGTACGACGCATCCAGCCCCTGGCGACGACCGACGGCCAGGGTTTCGCAGTCCGTGCCCTGGACACTTCCCTGCCCTACGGCAGCGCCTTCTTCGCCGGCGCTCCGGGCATCAACTTCCAGTTCTGGTTCCGTGACCCCCAAGGTGGCCCGGCCGGCTTCAACTACTCCAACGCCCTGCACATCGAGTTCCAGGAGTAGACGCGCTCCGCGTTTCGAGACCCCCATCCACCGGGCCAGGTCCACGCGGACCTGGCCCTACGGCAAGAGGCGCCGGCGCGCTTCGGCCAGGTGGCGCGCCGCCACCGCCCCGGGCACTCCCTCGAGCTCGCGCACCAGCTGCTCGAGGGCGCTGCGCGCCTCCTCCACCCGCCCCGCACGGCGCAGCATCGCCGATAGGTCCAGGCGCGCCTCGAGGGTCGCGTCCGCGTGGGGGCCCTGCAGCGCGTCGGCGAGCTCGATGGCCTCGTGCTGGGCCCCGAGCGCGCCCTCGATCTCTCCGCGCCCGAGCCACAGGCGGGCCAGCTGAGCCATCAGCCCGGCGCGGATCGGGCCACCCGCCTCGCCGAGCTCGTCGAGCAGCTCGCGCGCCTCGACGAGGAGCGCCTCGCCCTCCTCCGGGTCGCCCCGGGCGACGCGCACCTGGCCCAGCTCGAGCCGCGCCTGCGCCCCCAGCCGACTCTCGGCGCCGAGCAGGGCATCGATCGTCACGAGCGCCTGGCGCAGGAGCTCCTCGGCGCGTTCGAGCTCCCCCTGCACGAAGGCGTAGCGCGCCAGATGCCTCTGGCTGACGGCGACCGAGACGTGCTGCTCGCCGTGACGCCTGCGCCGGATCTCGAGCGCGCGGGTCGCGTCCTGCAACGCCCCGTCCAGCTCCCCCGCCACCGCGCGCACCTGGGCCGAACGATCGAGGGCCGCCGCCGTCGCCGCGTGCTCGGAGCCGAACTCCGCTTCCGCTCGCGTGATGCCAGCACGGACGAGCTCGATCGCGCGCGGGTGCTCACCGCGCGCCGAGAGCACCAGCGCCAGGGTTCCGCCGGCATCCGCTGCCACGCGCTGCGTGCCCTCGGCAGCCGAGCGCGCGAGCGACTCCTCGAGCACGTCCAGCGCCTCGTCGTGGCGCCCGAGGTCGTAGAGCGAGCGCCCGCGCAGCGCGAGGCCGGACGCCGTCGGCCCGCCGGCGTCCGAGGCCAGCTCCAGGTGCTCCTGCGCGCGCTCCTGATCCCCCAGCGCGAGGGCTAGCTCGGCCAGGGCCAGATGCACGTCCCTGAGCGTGCCTAGCTCAGCCTCGGACAAGCCGCGCACCAAGGCCAGGGCCCGCCGTAGCTCTGCCTCGGCCTGCTCGTACGCGTCGAAGCCTATGAAGACGCGCCCCAGGGTGGTGCGCACCTGGGCCTCGACGAGTGGCGTGCCCGCCAGCTCGGCCGAGGCTCGCCGCGAGGCGTCCTCGAGCAGCTCGCGCAGGCTCGGCGTCGCGCCCGCCACGCTCGACGGCAGCCCGAGCATCGGGGCGGCGCGCTCGACGATCGAGCGCAGGAACGATGCCGACGCGGCCGCCTCGGCTTCGGCCGCGCGCGCCCGCTGGAGCTGCGCCCAGGCGATCACGAGCCCCACGAGCAGCGCCGCGAACACTCCGGCGAACGCCAGGAACAGGCCACGGTGCCGTCGAACCAGGCGCACGAAGAGCTCGAAGCCGCGCGGCGGCCGCGCCGAGATCGGCTCACCGGCGAGGTGGCTGCGCACGTCTTCACCGAGGGCCGAGGCGGAGTCGTAGCGCGCTTCGCGCTCCTTCTCCAGGGCCGTGGCCACGATCGTCTCGAGGTCCCCCGCCAGGGCAGGGTCGTGCTGCGAGAGTGCGGGCGGTACCTCGCGCTCGATGGCCCGCAGGGCCTCCGGCACGCTGCGCCCCGAGAGGGCGAGGGGGGCGCGCCCCGTCAGCAGCACGTGCAGCAGCGCGCCCAGGGCGTAGACGTCGGCGCGCACGTCGACGCCACCGGGGTCGCCCGCGGCCTGCTCCGGGCTCAGCACCGCCAGGGTGCCGACGAGCTGTCCGGCCAGGGTCTGACGCGTCGTCGTTCCGCCCTCGCCGTCGAGGGACAGGGCCACGCCGAAGTCCACGACGCGCGCGCGGCCTTCCGCGTCGACGAGCACGTTGGCGGGCTTGAGGTCACGGTGCACCACGCCCTTCTGGTGCGCGTGCTGCAGCGCGGCGCAGAGCTCGACGAAGAGCGCGAGCCGTGCGCGCCGCGGCGGCTCCTCGCGCTCGAGCCAGTCGTCGAG
>JAJFFA010000364.1 GCA_021776885.1 Planctomycetota bacterium | reverse complement strand
GACCTGGCACGCCGCGGGCATGCTGGCCGCCCTCGAGGGCGCGGTGATCCTGGCCTGGCTCCTGGCCCGCGACGACGGCGCCTTCGACACGCGCCGCGCGCCGCTCTTCTTCCTGCCCCTGGTGCTGGCCGCCCTGCTGGTGCCCGCGCTGGCGGCCAAGGCGGCCATCGTCTCGGCTCCCATCGCCCTGCTGGGTGCGGTCGGGATCGCCGGGCGGGTGTTCGGCCGCCTGCCCCGCGCCGCCGTGGCCCTGGGCAGCGCGGCCGTGCTCCTGACCCTGGGTCGCGCCTACGGCGGCGCCGACCTGTCCCACGTCAGCGCCGTGCTGCTGGCCAAGCTCGAGCACCTCGGCAGCCTGCCGAGCGACCCGAACACGATCCCGTTCGACGCGCGCCTGATGTGGCAGGGCCCCTTCGCCACCGCCAGCTTCGGCGAGCTCTACGCCTTCCTCGGTCCCGCGCTCATCGTCGCCCTCTTCGCCCTGCGGCGCGGCCTGGCACCCTGGTTCGGCGGCGAGCGCGCGGGTCCGCGGGCGGTGATCGCGGCCCTCGGGCTGTGCTCCCTGGGCGCCGCCCTGTTCGTGTCGCGCAGCGTCATCCTGGCCGGCTTGCTGGTGCCGGTGCTCGCCAGCCAGGCCCTGATCAGCCCGCGCTCGCGGCGCATCTCCCTGGCCGCCTGGGCCGCGCTCCTCGTGCTGCAGGTCTCGAGCGCCTACTCCTGGGCCCGCGACTTCCACATCTGGTGGTACGAGCCGACGCTGCAGCGCGAGGAGATCGCGGTGATGGTCAAGAACCTGCCCTTGCACGTGCCGGCGGGGGAGGCGGTCGCCGCCGACTTCGTCAGCTCGACAGCGGTCCTGGCCCACGCGCGGCGCCCGATCGTGCTCGAGCCCAAGTGGGAGCGCGCCGCGAGTCGCGCCCGGGTCGAGGCCTTCTGGAACGCCTTCTACCACGGCACCCCCGACGACCTGCGCCGCCTCTTGACGCAGGAGTGGGACACCCACTGGCTGCTCGTCGACCGCTACACCCTGTGGAGCCTGGGCGCTTCGCGCTACGCCGCAGGCCTGCCCGCCAACGCGCCCCGCCCGCCGGCGGGCAGCGCCGCCGATTCCCTGCTCTCGGCCGAGGACGGCGTGCTGCGCTCGATCCCCGGCTACGAGCTCGTCTGGCGCAGCCCGACGGGCATCCGCCAGTCGAACGGCGCGCCGAGCGACCTCTACCGCCTGTTCCGCCTACGCAGGGACTAGGTAACGCGAGCGGCCTCGCCGTCAGGGCGTGAACTGGACCTCGAGCGCGCTCGTCGTGTTGCTGCCGCTTGCGCAGGGCCCTCCGACGTCACGGTGCCAGAGCTGGAAGTGGCGCGTGTCACCGGACGCGGCTCCCAGGAACGAAGCGACGCCGCCGAACGACTGCGCTCCCGCCGCGTCCGAGGCCTGGACCGGGAAGCGCCGTAGCGAACCGCCGACGCACAGCCTTCCGTCGCCGAAGGGCAAGGAGGGGGTCGTCGTTCCGGCGAAGAAGAGCCCGGCGGCGTTCGCGGGCAGGCCCGTCGCCTGCAGGGTCAGGTCGTCCGCCAAGACGCTTGCGCTACCGCTGCCGAGCAAGTCGCCGCCGTTGCCCGTCGAGTTGGAGCACCCGCCCACGCTGCTGGTGTTGCCACAGGGGCAAGCGAAGGCCGCTCCATCTCCGCGGCAGAACGAAGTGCCGACCTCGTCACCCACGGCGATGGCGTACAGGTAGCCGAAGTCGTTGCCCGACCCCAGGAAGCCCGTCGCCACGTACACCGTGCGACTGTCGGGCGTGAAGACCATGTCCCAGCCCGTCATGTACTGATCGAGGCCCTGGACGGATTCGAGGTCGACCTGCCAGAGCAGGGCGCCGTCGAGCGTGTCATGGCCGCGCACCCAGCGGGTTGCGTCGGACCCTTGCGTGACGATGACCTCGTCGTCGGGCGACACGTTGATGTAGGTGTGGAAGCCCGTGCCCTGCTGCTGGAACCAGCGCGTGCTCCCGTCAGGATTCAGCGCCCACAGCTCGGCCCCGGAGATGTCGCTCGTGTAGACGACGCCGTTCTTGCCGACCCTCGGGCGCTCGATCAGGAAGTTCACCTGACCGGGGTGGTGAGAGAACCAGTCCACGTGGCCGTCGTCGGGCTGCAGCGCCTGAACCCAGGTCGGCCACCTCGGCCCGATCACGCGCCCCTCGGGGTCGAGGACCGGGAAGCCACGCCACGGGATTCCGAGGCTCGCGCTGCCCCAGATCTCGCGGCCGTCCTGCAGGTCGTACACGTGCAGCGAAGGGCCACCGCCGAAGTGATTGATCGCCGCGAAGAAGCGCTCCGAGTCGAAGAGGATCGTCCCATTGTTGTTCGCGGTCGAGATCTCGAAGTCGCCGACCCAGCGCAGGTTGCCCGCAGGGTCGAGCGAGAACGTGCCGACGCCGTCCGCGATCGCGTAGATGTTCCCGTCCGGCGCAACGTTCGGCCCGGCCAGCAACCTGGCGTTGGAACCGGGTGCGTAGGCCCATTTGAGACTCCCGTCCGGGTTCAGCGCCGTCACCTGGCCGAAGCCGAGCCCTCCCAGGTAGAGCGTGCCGTCGGGCGCGACGTCGATCGGGCGCGCGGGCTTCTGGCTCGTGTTGGGGACCTCCCACTGGACGCTGCCGTCAGGATCCAGCGCGACCAGCCGGTCGTCGTTGTTGACGTAGACCGAGCCGTTCGGAGCGAGGGCCACGTAGTTGCTCACCGCGGTACCCGAAAGCTGAGCGCGCCATCGAACCCGTGGGTCGAGCGTTCCCTGTGCCGTCGAACCCGGGGCGGCTGCGACTGCGCAGAGGGCCAGCAGGATTCCGCGCGCTGCGGCGTGGGGGGAGAGAATAGGGATTTGCATCGGGGCGTCCTCGTGGTGGGTGCGGTGGAG
>JAJFFA010000363.1 GCA_021776885.1 Planctomycetota bacterium | reverse complement strand
CCCCGTCCGCGGCGACGAGCGAGCCGTGCACGATCACGTCGCGCCCGGCGCTCAGGACCAGGGGAGCGCCCGCGCTGGCCTCGAGACTCGCGCCGATCTCGAGCACGATGTCCTCGGAGGCCACCAGGCGCAGGGCGCGCTCGGCGGGGACGCGCACGCGGACGCCCTGGCGCACGACGATGCGGCTGGCGGCGATCAGGCCCTCCAGCTCGCTGTCCTCGGTCACCTCGTAGAGCTCCGCGTCGAAGGTTTCGCAACGGAACTCGACGCGCGCTTGCTTGCCACAGGCCTCGAGCCCCTCGCCACCCGGGGCAAGCCCCTCGCCACCCGGGGTGAGCCCCTCGCCACCCGGCGTAAGCCCCTGGATCGCGAGGCGATAGTCGCCGTCTTCGAGGCCCTCGGGCAGGGTCCAGCGCAGGGCGACGCCCTCGCCCACGATCAGCTCACCGGCCTCGAAGCTGTAGGTGCGCGAGTGCAGCACATCGCCGCCGGTCCGCTCGAGCACCTCGAGCCGATAGGCCACGGCTCCGGGGACCGCGCGCAGCAGCAGGGCAACCGGCGGGGTCTCCGCGCCGGGGAAGGTGGCGATGGGATCGGGGAGGGCCGCGAGAGGCTCGGGTGAGATCCGCGTGCGCCGCGACTCACCCACCAGGAGCCAGGCCGCGAAGCCGTCGGGCACGCCGTCGTCGTCGGAGTCCGCGTCATCGTCGTCGAGGCGCCCACGGCGCTCGAGGCGGTCGGGCACGAAGTCGCCGTCCGCGTCCTCGAAGTCTTTCGGGCGCAGGCCGTGGCGCTCGAGGGCGACCTCGAGCGGCTCGAGCTCGACGACATGCTCGCTCTTCTCCTTCGAATGCACCACGACGTCGACCAGGGTGGCGCCGACGTGGGAGCGCCCGGGGGCGACGACCCGCAGGTCGTACTGCCCGGCGGGCAGGCTCAGGGCGAAGTTCCCGCGCGCGTCCGTCGTCGTGCGCTCCGTGGCCCAGACGCCCTCGGTCAGGGCGATCACCTGCGCGCCCTCGATGGCCGCGGTGCTGCCCGTCTCCCAGACGCTGCCGCTCAGGGTGCCCGGCGGCAGCTCCTGGGGCGTGGGGGCGAGGAGCAGGAGGGCGCAGAGGGCAGGTTGCAGCATGGGAGTTCTTCCAGGATGGAAACGCCTCCGACGGTGGCCGCCGCCGTCTATTCCGCGGACTCAGAAGGAGACGATCAGGGTCACGGCCGGGCCGTCGGCGTCGAGGCTGAGCTCCGACAGGCTTCCGCCGGACAGGCTCTCGGTGCGGTAGCGCCACTTCTTCCAGCCGCCCCACAGCTCGACGTTGGGTCCCAGGACCAGCTTGGCCCCGGCCTCGAAGACGTCGAGGATCGGCAGATCGTCATCGATGCCGAACTGGCGCTCCACGCGGCCCTGCAGGGCGAAGAAGTCGTTCAGCGGGGCCGCTGCTTCGAGGGCCAGGCTGGGGCCGATCCAGTCGTCCTCGAAGCCCAGGGTCTGGGGTCCGCCGATCTCTTGAAGGTCGAGGTCCAGGTCGGTGTAGGCCACGCCGGCCATCAGCCACAGGTGGAAGCCCTGCTCGTGCACGACCCGCCAGCGTGCGGCGGCGCGCGCCAGGATCAGGTCGAAGCGCACGAGCACGTCGGCCGGACCGTCGATGTCGTCGGGACCGCCGAGGTCGATCTCCTCGGAGGCACCGACGGTCTGGGTGCCTTCGCCGTCGACACCGGTCACCTCGAACTCGAGCTCGAACGCCTCGTTGCCCTCGAAGCCGCGGTGCACGCGCACGCCCGGGGTCAGGCGGCCTCCGTCGTCGATGTCGATGTCGCGCGCGGTGCGGCAGGCCGCGAGGCCCGCGAGTGCAAGGCATGCACCCGCGAGCCATTGGGGTCGAAGGGGGGCGCTCATGGGCGCCGAGTCTACTCGGCCTGGCCCCGCTCCTCGTCTTCGAGGTGGTGCAGGCGTTCGAGGGCCTCGGCCGCGGCCTGCTGCACCTCGGGCGCCGGATCCTCCAGCATGCGAATCAGGCGCGGCAGGGCCTCGAGGGCGCCGAGGGTGGCCAGGGCCCGTGCCGACTGGCCGCGCACCGCGACGTTCTCCGAGCCGAGCATCTCGAACAGCTCGAGGATCGCCTCCTCGCGCGACGCATGGGAGACGCGCCGCGTGGCCCAGCGCTCCTTGGCGTCCTGGAACTTGCGGATCGACTCGAGCCAGGCCAGACAGATGTCCCGGTCCTCCTGGTTCTGGGCGTAGCCCGCGGCCTCGATCAGCACCGTCGCCGCCTCGTCGTTCATGTAGTTGCCGACGGCGTGGGCGGCCGAGCGCCAGAGCGGGCGCGGACCGGGCGTGACCAGGAGTTCCCGCAGTGCACCGAGCACGGCGGGGTGACGGACCTTCTGGGCCAGTTCGACGGCGCACTGGCCCAGGTCGGGTTCGGTCAGGGCGCGGGCCAGGAAGTCCAGCGGGATCTCCGCGCCCGGCCCGGCAGCACTCAAGGCGCGACACAGGGCCTGGCGCGCGGCGGGGGACGGGGACTCGGACCAGCGCGCGACGATCGCAGTGGCCAGCTCGTTGACGGGTCCGGTGGGATACACGCGCACGAGAGGGCTCAGGTGGTCGTCGTCGACGGCGGGGTTGCGCACGAGGTCGAGCAGGACGGCATTGCGCAGCTTGGCCACATCATCGCTGGTGAGGCGCCTGCGCAGGGCCGCCTGGAGCCACTCCTCGCGTGCCAGCGGGTCCGTCCACCAGAAGGGGTTCGACAGGCTCTTGACGACTGTGCGCACGAAGCCCCCCTGGTCAGGCCCAGCGGCGCAGGCGGCGAAGAAGGACAGTCCGACCGGCGTGTCCGTGGCCTGGGCCAGGTCCATCAAGGCGCGCTGCTGCCGCGCCTGAGCGCGCTTACCAACCGCGTAGACAAAGGCGCTGCACAGCTCCGGTTCCACGGGCCAGCTCACCAGGGCCAAGCGCGCCGCGTGTTCGGGTGCGAGGGTCTCTTCCCGCAGGGCATCGAACACGAGCGCGACGAGGCCTTGGTCCTGGACTCTTCCGAGCCATTCGGCGATGGCGCCCTGACCGGCCGGGTTGTCGAGGGCCTGACTCAGGAGCTTCGTCTTCTTGAAGTACCCCTGGCGCGCGTCGCTGCTCCAGAGTCCCTCGAGCAAGGCCAGGACCTGCTCCGGACCCCTGGCCCAGTCGATGGTCTCGAGCTGCTTCGCCGCCTTCCCCACGGTCGCCGCGTCGGGGTCCGCCAGCAGGATCGAGAGCACACGCACGAGGTCGTCGAAGGCCAGCGCGTGCAGGCCCTTGTCGGCCAGCTCCCTGCGCACCTCGACGCTCGAGTCCTGCGCCAGACTGGCGTAGACCTCGACGGGGAGCGCGTCTCCGCGGTGGACCATGACCCCGAGGACGTCGAGCCGAATCGAGTCGACCGGGTCCTGGGCCAGGACGGCCAGGAGCTCGAGCGAGCGCGGCGTCGTGACGGGATCGACATTCTGGCTGGCGGTGTCGATGCGGCCGTTGGGCTGGACACGGGGTGTGGCCAGACGGCGGGACTTCAGCGAGCGCACGACAGCGGCGCGCACAGCGACGATCGGATCCGAGGCGCGCACCTGCAGCGAGCGCCAGCCGTCCTCGAAGTGCACGAGCTGGCCCGCCGCGAAGATGCGTACCGTGTCGTTCTCGTGGTTGACGGCGGCGTCCAGCACCGGACGCACGGCGTCGACGCGGTAGTCCGCTTCGAGGGCCCCGATCAGCGCTCCGATGCTGCGCGTGTCCCCGCGCTCGAGGGCGGCGATCAGAGCCGTGTTCATGGCCGCGCTGACGGCGCCGTGGGCCACCACCGGCTTCAGCAGCAGGATCGCGTCGTTGGCGGAATCCGGGAAGCCGAGGAGTTGCTCCACCACGCTGATCCAGTGCGGGCGCAGGCTGCTGCAGGGGAAGCCCCCGCCGTACTGCCACGCGTCACTCTCCCGCAGGACCCGGGCGATGCTCATGCTGCGGATCACCCGTGAGCGCCACAGGGAGCCGCCTCGCTCGAGCTCCTGCAGGACCAGCTCGCCCGCCGCCAGCTCGTCGAGCTCGGCCAGCCAGTAGAGGGCGTCCTGCTGCCACTCACCGGGGAAGGCCTCGAGGTCTTCGAGCACGATCTTGCGCAGGGTCGGGACGGCGCGCACGCCGAAGCTGCGCAGACCGACCTCGTACTTGCGCTCGACGAAGCCGCGCACCGCCTCCTCGACCGCGTCTCGCTCTGCGGGTTCCGCGCCGCGGATGAGCACGCCCTCGGTGATCAGGCGCTCCGAGTTCAGGGACTCGAGCAAGGCCTGGACGAGCGCGGTGTCGAGCGCCGCGTAGCGCGTCTCGATGTTCTTGGCCCACGCGATCAGCTCCTGCTTGGGGCTCTTGCGCCCCATGCTGGTCAAGAGCTTGGCGCGGGCGATCTCGACCTGGCCCAGGAGGGCGACCGTGTCGATGGACGTGGGGGCGTGCTGCGCCTGGGTGATCACGGCATCCGCCAGGTCGTCGAGCTGGGCCAGGGACGCGTTGAGGTTGCGCTCCAGGGCGGCCGTGGTCTCGATGCGCCCGATGTCTTCGCGCAGGCTGCGCTCGGTGGGTGCGGAGGCCGGATCCTGCAGGGCCGTGGCGACGATCAGGGGCAGCAGGTGTCGGAGCAGGGTGGCTAGCATGGTTCTTTTCCTCGTGGCTCGGATGGAACGCGACGGGGCGCGCCGCGCTGGAGCCCATGGGACGCTGGCGACCTCCCGAGCTTGTCCGCAGGCGATGGGAAGCCTGTCAACGGGATGTCAGCGCACGAAGCGGTAGCCCACGCCGTGCACCGTCTCGAGGTGCTGCGGGGACTCCGGGCGCGCCTCGATCTTCTTGCGCAGCTTCAAGACGTGGGTGTCGATGGTGCGCGTCGTGGGGTAGGCGTCGGGCCCCCAGACGTCGTTCAGGATGCGCAGGCGCTCAAGGGCCTCGCCGCTGTGGTCGAGGAAGTAGCGCAGCAGCTCGAGCTCGCGCCGCGACAGCCCGTGGCGCTGGCCGCCGCGGGTCAGCGAGTAGGCCGCGAAATCGACCACGACCTCGCCGAACTGCACCCGGGCGGAGGTCTCCTTGATCCCCGGCGTGCCGCCGCCCGCGCGGGCCAGGAGGGCGTGGGCGCGCAGCAGGAGCTCGCGCATGGAGCAGGGCTTGACCACGTAGTCGTCTGCCCCGTACTCGAAGCCCTGCACCCGGTCCCACTCCTCGCCGCGGGCCGAGAGCACCATGACCGGCGCCGCAAAGCGGTCCTCGCGCAGGGCACGCAGCACGCTGAAGCCGTCGCGCCCGGGCAGCATCAGGTCGAGCAG
>JAJFFA010000362.1 GCA_021776885.1 Planctomycetota bacterium | reverse complement strand
GGGACGCTGAACAGTTGCCACTTGTTGTCAGCGCCCTCGTCCGAGCGGTAGACCACAGTCGAGCCGTCGGGCGAGACACGCAGGGCCAGGACGTCGCGACCGGGAGCCAAGGGGTCGTTGAGGCGCGCGGGAGGAGCACTCCCGTCGAGGGGCACGCCGTACACCTCGAAGGTGCTGCCGAGAAGCCCCAGGAACACGAGCTGGTCGCCGGCGAGGGTCGCGCTCGAGAACGTGTCGTAGCCGCCGCCGAGGTCGGTCCGCGCGGAGGGCTGGGCCACCGGTGACGCGAAGAAGTGGACCGGTCCGTTCGATCCGACGGCACCGGCGTAGACCACCGTTGAGGAGTCGGCCGAGAAGCCGATGAAGGTCCGCGGGTACGAGAGGTTCAGGTACAGCGGCACCGGCGCGCTGGACCCGTCGGCCGGGAAAACGAAGGCGCCGCCGCCGCCCTCGTAGACCAGTGCGCTGCCGTCGGGGGAGATCGCGCAGAGCCGATCGATGTCGCCGCCGAAGGGGCTCGTGGCGACCAGGGTCGCGGGGGACTGGCCCTCGATCGGGGCGCGATACACCTCGCCCTCGAGGGTCGTCGAACCGGCGACGAAGTAGACCGTCGCCGCGTCCGGGGCGAGGAGAAAGTTGCCCATTCCGGGGCCCTCCGGGTGCAGGGCCGCGTTGAGCCGGGTCACCTCCGCGTCGGGCGCCGCCGGCGCGCTGAACAATCCGCCCTCCTCATCACCGACCTGCTCGGCGGTGTAGATGACGTGCGCCCCGTCAGCGCTCCAGCTGAAGTCGTAGACACCACCGGTGAGCGTGGTCGCCAGGGGCCCGTTGAGCTTGACGGACTCCCCCGCGTCGGCGGACGGGAGCGCGGCGGCCGCGAGGGCGCAGGAGACGAGGAGCCACGTGGAGAGCCGGTCGCGGAGGGAGGTGATGCGAGGCATGGACGGACCTGGTGTAGGGGAAGGCTGGACCTCTCCAAGAGTTCCGCTCGAACCTGTTTCAGGACCGATTTTCGCCAAGAATCGGTCCCAGGACGCCTTCAGGGGCGTGAACGTCACCTTGAGGGCGGTCCTCACGTTCGCGCGGCCGTTGCACGCACCAGCAGAAGATCGGGTCGCGGATTGCGGATAGAGCCTCGGGCTGAGTGCCTGGGGCCTCCGAACTCGATCGGCGCGCAGGGCGACGCTACGGTCTGTGACCCCGCGCGCCCCGCCGGCTAGAGGCCCGGCCCAAAGCCCCCATCCGCAAATGCGCGACCCATTCGACTTGGCTCAGGCGTGGCCGGAACGAGTCGCGCCAGGCCGGCGCGGAACCTGGCGCCGTGATCCGAGCCGAAGGGGCTGCACCTGGGGAACGCGCGGTTCCCGGCCGGACTCCTAGCTCCTAGCCCGGACAATCCATGAGCCTGCACTGCAAGAACACCCAAGATCGCCCGTGGCCGCTTCGCCGCGGCCTGCCCCCTCTCTGGGCCGTCGTCCTCCTCGCCAGTAGCGCCGGTGCGATCCAGTCCGACGCGGTCGGAGGAGTCCTCGCCGCGTACCTGACGGCGCGCGAAGAGGGTCGTGGTGTCGCCGCGGCCCGTGGCGCCGTGGCGACCGCCTTCGAGCCGCGCGAGGGCGCGCCCCAGCTCCTCGCCGATCCCGCCGGCCTGGCGCGCGCCTTCCGCCTGGCCCGCGCCAACGGGGCGGCGCACAGCGTGGAGAGCGGCAAGGTGCTCGAGGACGTGTTCCAGAACGGGAGCTTCGAGGGTGCAGGACTCGCCTTCGCCTATCGCTTGCCGGCCGACTACGACCCTCAGTCAGGCGACGGCTATCCCCTGATCGTCACGGTCCCCGACCAGGACCAGCGGCCGGCCGAGCACCTGCGCGCGGACTGGACCCACCGCCCCCTGCTCGAGGCAGCGATCCTGATCGCCCCGTCCATGCCGCCAGAGCGCGCGCGCTGGGAGCGTGTTCTCGCCAGCGGCAAACCGGGTGGTCTCAGCCACGTCTTCACGGTGCGCCGCCTGGCGACCGAACGCTTCGCGGTCGATCCCGATCGGGTGTACGTCGTGGGCCGGGGCAAGGGCGTCCCCGTCGCGGTCGCCGCAGGCAACGCCGCGCCTCAGCACTTCGCCGGCGTCGTCGGCCGTGCGGGGGACGCTGCCGACCAGGGGCCCGAGAACTTCGGCAACTTGCCTGTCCTGTTCACCGGCGGCGGGGGTCATGCCCGCGCGTTCCAGGAAGCCGCGCTCGCCGCGGGACACGAGGATTGCACCCTGTCCCCGGCCGGCAAGGAGGCCGACGTCTGGGAGTGGATGCAGAGGCACCCGCGCCGCACCTATCCACGAGCAGTGAGCGTCGTCCCCGGCGACCCCTTCCCGACCCGCGCCTACTGGCTGCGCATGGCACCGAGCGCCGCCGATGCACGGGCCAGCGCAAGCGTCGAGCGCGAGACGAACACCATCCGCATCGAGTCGAGCGGCGTCAGCCACGTGACGCTGTACTTGAACGACGCCCTGCTCGACCTGGAACGCCCGGTGTCGGTCGTCTGGGAGGGGAGCGAGCGCACCTACGCCGTGCCCCGTGACCTGGCCGCCATGCTCGACCTGTTTCACGAAGGGACCAGCGACGCGGGCTGCGTGTACGTGGCCGAGGTCGTCGTTGCCGCGGACGCGGACAGTGTCTCGGCCCTGGCCGAGAGCGAGACGGACGCCGCCTTCGACACGGCCTTGCTCGAGGGCAAGGACGCCAGCAGCCTCTGGGCCCTGTACCAGGCGGCGCAGGACAAGCCCTACGCGCGGCGCGCCCTGGCCAAGCTCCTGCGCTTCGACCCCGAGCACGCCGAAGCCCGGGCTGCGCTGGGTCACGTGCGTCACTCCGCGGGCTGGTTCCCCTCCGCCGCGGCGCTCGAGCGCTTCACCCGCGACCAGGACCCGGTCGCCTGCGAGGCTCTCGGGCGCGTCGAGCATCAGGGGATCTGGGTGCACGCGGACGAGCGCGCGCTCCTGCGCAAGGGAGCCACCAAGGACCCGGGCAGCGGCGTCTGGACGACGCGCGAGGACGGCAAGCGCCTCGACGCGGGCTGGCTGCGCCAGGACCTCGAGTGGATCGCGCCGCCGGACGTGCCCTCCCTCGACCGTGGCCTGTGGCAGGTCGACGGCGAGTGGATGAGCCTGGCGCGAGCCGACCGCCGGCACGCCCGCCCGGATGCCATGTGGGTCGTGCCGGGGCCGGTGGTGGTGGTGCATTCCAGCGCGGATCGCGGGGTGGCCCTGCGCGCCATGCAGGCCATGGAGGCGGCCCTGCCCGCCCTGCAGCGGGTCTTCGGCGCCGAGCCTGTGCTGCCCCTGCGCGCCTGCGTCCTGCGCGACGAGGAGCAGTACGACCGCTTCGCCTTCGGTGCACCCGACGGACGCCGCTCGCCGACCCACACCCAGCGCCTGCACGCGCTGCACAGCGCGTTCCTGGCCGAGAGCTGGTTCGAGCGCGAGGCCGGCGAGTTGACGTTCCGCGGCATGGGCGTGTGCTACTGGGATCCCTGGGTGCCCTACGGCGATCGCTACGGAGTGCACTCGGCGCGGCTCGCTTTCGGCCTGTCCTACGTGGACGCCCTCGACCCCAGCCCCAAGGCCGTGCGCAAGGCCCTGAAGGACGGGCCGGGTCGCGAGCATGCCGCCGCGTACACGGCCGAAAAGGGGCTGCCCCCCTGGCTGCGCTACGGTGGCGCGGTCTACGCCGAGCGCTACTACTACGATGACCAGGCGGCCCAGGACGCGGATCCCTGGTGGCCCCGCGCCTGGTCCCTGGACAACCTCGAAGCCGCCGGTGGAATGCGGCCCCTCGACGAAGTGCTGGCCTTCGCACTCGACCCCGACCAGCGCGAGGACGGGCGCAAGCTGCTGCTCGAAGCGGGCCTGCTGGTGGCCTTCGTCGTCGATGGAGGCTGCGCGCCCGTGGCCGAGGCCCACGCTGAGCTCAAGCGCTCCTTGGCTTCCAGTCGGCTGCATCCGAAGCGCATCCAGGCGCTGGAAGAGGCCTTGCGCGCCCACGAAGCCGAGCTCTTGGCCTTCGCGACGGGGGAGTGACGGAGATCGGGGATCCGGCCAGGACCCCAGGCGCCGGCGTCGTCGCTCGCTGACGCAGGCGGTCCTTGTCGGGCGTGCCGAGGACGCCGACCTGCACGCGCTCGGCCACGCAGGCGACTGAAGCGCCGGCTCAGATGTCCGCGTCCGTGCAGCCCTGTTGCGGGATCACGACGCGCGCTGCAGTGGCTCCCCCTACCTCGAACGCTGGACCGAGGTGCGTGCCGGAGGTCAGGTGATACATGCCGGGCTCGAGCTCGAGCACGACCTCGCGCGTACCCTCGGCGAAGAAGAAGCGGCCCGCGTGCGTCCGGTCTTCTCGCGAGTGCGCTCGTTCCAGGAGCAGCGCGCCCCTTCCGTCGAGGAACAGGAAACTGGAAGGAATCGGGATGCGCACTTCAGCCAGCTCGGGTGCGAAGCGAACCTCGGTGCGGCCGCCGGCGAGCACTTCGACAACGCGCTCAGCCAGCACGAGGTCCCGTCGCTCGGGCTCGCGCTGCCACCACTGCACGCGCCAGGTTCCGGCGGGCAACGTGTCGATCTCGAAGCGTCCGGAGGCGTCTGTCCGCGCGACGGCGTCGCCGCGCCAGCGGAGCCCTGGGGCCAGGTCGACCGGCTCGCAGCGGATCTCCTGATGCGCCCGCTCTGCACGGGACGCTGGGAGCTCGCCGCGTGCGTTGCCGTCCTCGGGAAAGCCCTCCAGCTCGACGAAGGTGGCCTCGCCGGGCGCGACGTCAACTCGCCGAGCGCCTCGCCAGTAGATGTGTGCACGCGGGTCACCGCCGTGCAGGTCGACCAGAAGCTCGAGCGCTCCGGGCAGGACGGAGAGCTCGAAGCCGCCGCTCGGCCTCGCGTGCGTGGACTGCACGAGGCCCTCGTCGGTTCGGATCAGAAGCTCACCCCGGGTGCGTCCAGGGAGCATCTGGCCATGCACGGTGGCCAAGAGCTCGAGTTCGACCTCGCGCGGCACCGGTGCACCTTCCGTGCGCGCGCGTGCAAGCCTCTCGCTGGCCGCCCACGCGCCGTCCGCGCTGCGCACCACGAGCGTAAGAACGCCAGGGTCGGTCGGTTGCTCGAGGTCGACCCGCCCCGCCGCGTCGGATGTCCCGCGCGCAACGATCGGCA
>JAJFFA010000361.1 GCA_021776885.1 Planctomycetota bacterium | reverse complement strand
CCTGGCCGACGCGCCCCTGAGCAGCCTGCCGCGCAGCGCGAAGGTGATGCGCCCGGGAGCGCAGGCCGCGCCCTTCTCCGACCCGGCCTGGTTGTTCGAGATGGAGTTCGAGGGCCTGCGTGCGCAGGTCGTCAAGCAGGGCGAGGGGCTCGTCTGGCGCGGTCTGCCGAAGGGGCTGGAGCGCGGCGCATCCGGGCGCGCCCTGGCCGCCCTGGCGCCGGAGCTGCTCGAGCTGCGCGCCCGCGATGCCTGGCTCGATGGGGTGCTCGTGGCGCTCGACGCGGGGGAGCGTCCCTCACGCGCACGGCTCGACGCCGCCCTGGCGGCGGGGGAGGAGGGCGCGCTCTCGTTCTACGCCTTCGACCTGCTGTTCTACGACGAGTTCGACCTGCGCCCGCTCTCGACCCTCGACCGCAAGACCGCCCTGCGCGCCATCGTCCCGACCTTGAGCTCGGTGCTCTTCGTCGACCACGTCTCCGGGAGTGGCGAGGAGCTGGCGCGGGTGGTTGAGACGGCCGGCCTGCCGGGCAGCATCGCCAAGCGTGCCGACGCGCCCTACCGCGCGGGCCCGTCCGCGGACTGGACCCGAGTCGCTGCGTCCGGGGCGTCCGCGCGGGCCGCGAGCAGCGAGCAGGGTGTCGGCGTGCGCGACGCCCTGGCGGCGGGGGGCGCCCAGGGAGCCGCGCGGCGCCCGCGCTCACGGGTCAAGTACACGAACCTGGAGAAGGTCTTCTGGCCGGCGGAGGGCTACACCAAGGGCGACCTGGTCGCGCACTACGAGGCCCTGGCCGACTTCCTCCTGCCCTACCTGCACGGCCGGCCCGTGCACCTGAATCGCTTCCCGGACGGGATCGAGGGCAAGTCCTTCTACCAGCGCCAGGTCAAGGAGGGCATGCCGGAGTGGATCGACACGGTCGTGATCGAGAGCGGCTCGAAGGAGGAGCCGCAGCTGCAGATGGTCTGCAACCAGCGCGACACCCTGCGCTACCTCGCGCAGTACGGCACGATCGACCTGCATCCATGGATGAGCCGCGTGGGCAGCCTGGATTCACCGGACTTCGCGGTGCTCGACCTGGACCCCAAGGCTGCGCCCTTCGTGCACGTGGTGCGCATCGCCCAGGTCACCGGGCGCATCCTGCGTGAGATCGGGCTGCGCTCCTACCTGAAGACCTCGGGCAAGACGGGGCTGCACATCTTCGTGCCCCTCGAGCAGGGCTACACCTACGACCACTCGCGCATGTTCTGCGAGGGGGTGGCGCGGGCGGTGGTGCGCGAGCTGCCCGAGATCGCGACGGTGGCGCGCGACCCGGGCAGCCGCGGCGGCAAGGTCTACGTCGACTTCTTGCAGAACCGCAGAAGCCAGACCGTCGTGCCCCCCTACGTCCTGCGCCCCGTGCGCGGGGCAACGGTCTCGACACCCCTCGAGTGGAGCGAGCTGGACGAGAGCCTGACGCCCGCCCCGTACCACATCCGCACAATCGTCCCGCGCGTCGAGCGCGTCGGCGACCTGTTCGCTCCGGTGCTGAGCGACCGGCAGAGCCTGCTGCCGGCGATCGAGGCCCTCGAAGAGCTCATGCGGCAAGGCTGATTGGCTTCAACCGCGGAAAGAGTTTCCTGAGAGGCACACTGTCCCCCTCACGGAAACACTTACCACCGCGCATTTGTAGCGCAGGCCTCAGATCGGCCGTCTCCAGCACCTGGAGTACTGGCTGGGTGCGCATGCACCGATCGAAAATGGCGCAACTGAGTGAAGCACACCACCAGGCTCAGCCGCGCAGGGCCAGGCGTGTCTCGAGGGCGCTGCGCAGGGCGACGCTGAGCTCGCGCTCCGCGCCGCGCGCATCCGCCACGGGTGCGGCGCCGAAGTCGTAGGCCTCGAAGGGGCCCAGGAGGCGCAGGCGCGGGTCCTCGGCGGCGAAGCGTGGAATGCAGTGGCCGTGCAGCTCGGGCACCTGGTTGCAGAGCACGAGGTAGTTGATGCGCTCTGCACCGGTGGCGTCGAGGATCGCGTCGCCCAGCAGCACCAGGTCGGCGAAGAAGCTCATGCGCGCAGGCCCGTCCAGCTCGTTGGGGGAGGCCACCACGGGGTCCGGCAGCAGCATGCACGCGCCGCGCACGGCCTCGGGCTGGTACTTGCCGAGGATGGCGAAGCCCGAGGGCATGGGGCACAGGAGCTCGGGGTCCTGGCCGGCGCGGATGCGCTCGACACGCTGGGAGATCGCTCGTGAGGCTGTGGTCATGGCAGCAGCATAGGACCGGGCGTCAGCGCGGGAAGCAGCGGCCGAAGGCGCGCAACAGCCGCGGCGGGCCGGAGAGGCGCAGCCGTCGGGTCAAGAGGGCCCAGACCAGGCTGCGCTCCTTCGACAGATAGCCGAGCCAGGTCGCGGTATCCGCCGTCACGGTCAGGTCCGGAGTTCCCTCGAGCCCCTCCTCGACCGCGATCTGCCCGCCCTGGATGACGACCGTTGCCTCGCGCCGTTCGGCTCCGCTGAAGCGGAAGTGGAAGCGCGCCGCCAGGTTCCCCGCCGCCCCGCGCTGGAAGACGAGGGGCAGGCCATTCAGGAAGCCGTCCAGGTTCACCGGCGCCAGGCTGTTCCCGACGCGCTGGGTGCGCTTGTGGGGGAAGCGCCGCGCCGCATGCTGCTCCGCGTCCGAGCCCTCGAGGACGTACAGCGTCTCGGGCTTTGCGCGCAGGGGCTGGACGACGCGCTCGAGGAACTCGGGACGATCGGCGAGGAAGGGCGCCAGCACGTCGTCCCCCGCGGGACAGACGGCGATGCAGTAGGCCGCCTTGTAGTTGGCGCCGAAGGAGAGGCTCTGCCACATGGACGCGGAGTCGGCGGCGCCGACCCGCTCGCGGTAGGTGCGGCGGTCGGGTGCGTCGATCACCTCGCCGACCCAGTCCGTGAAGCCGCCCATGAACTCGCGGTAGTTGTGGGTGTAGCAGGCCGAGAAGTCGAAGTGCCCGTCCGGGGCGATGGCGCCCACCGGGCAGGCGGCCACGCAGAGCTTGCAAGAGACGCAGGGCGAGCCCTCGAGGGCGCTGCCCACGGCCTGCGCCTGGGCCAGGTCCGCCGCCACCAGGATCGTGCCCAAGAGGACGAAGCTCCCGAAGCGCGGATGGATGACGCTGCGGTGGATCCCCATGCGACCCAGGCCCGCGGCCTCCGCCACGGGCTTGTGCGACACGGTCCAGATGCGGCCGGGAAAGCGCGACTGCTCCATGGGGAAGCCCATGGCCGGGTTGGCGGCCCGCACCCCGGCGTCCTCGAGGGCGCGCACGACGCTGCGTGCCACGGCGTCGACCGCATCCCCGGTGTGGTGGAACTCGAGGTTGGCCAGGGAGCGCTGTGGGCTGCGGATCGGTTCGCGGTTCGTGCGCACGACGAAGGAGATCAGGGTGCGCGTTCCAGGCAAGAGCTCCAGGATGGCGTCGCGCTGGTCGTCCAGGGCGGGGCGTCCGAGCTCGACCAGGCCGACGTCGTCCGCGCCGGCCTCGCGGCAGAGCCGCTCGAGCCAGTCGGCATCGACGCTGGCGGGGCTGGAAGCGGGCTGGGTGGTCTGCTCTTGGGGGGCGGTCATTGTATATACAACTTCAAGGCTGCACGCAGGTCGAGCCCGGCGCGGTGAGCGGGTCAGGCCCCTTCGGGGCTGCGGGGGGCGAAGCGCTCGAGGGCACCCACGCCCTCCTGGCCCAGCTCCTTCTTGGCGGCTCGCTGGGCGGCCAGCCAGGCGGGCCAGAGGGCGTCGAGCAGCTCGTGCCCCGCCGGGGTCACCTGGTAGGCGAGGCCGCGGGCGTCGCCGTCCGGCGCCCCGCCGGCCGCGAGCCAGCCCCGCTTGCACATGCGCTCGGCCGTGCGCGAGAGGCTGGAGCTGTCCATCACCAGCGCCTGGCAGAGCTGGGCCGGGCGAGCGCTCCCCAGGCTGGCGGTCGCGATCAAGACGTTGACCTGGGAGAGCTTGAGGCCGTGGGGGCGCAGGGCGTCCTCGTACAGACCCGTGACGACACGCGCCAGGATGCGCGTTCGGGCGCCGAGGCACTCACTCGCCATGCGGCGCACTCGCGGGTCCGGGGACGGCATGGGTGTATGTATATGCAAGTAATGCCCTCCTGCAACCCCCTCAGGCGCGAAAAGTGGCTCAGCCGGGCTGTCCGAGCTCCGCGATGCGCTTGCGCACCTCGTCGGACCAGGGGCTCGAGGGGTCGAGGGCCAGGTAGGTGTGGAAGGCGCGACGCGCCTCCGTGTGCTTGCCGCGGGCCGCCAGGATCTCGCCCAGGCTGAAGTGCGCGTCCGCGTAGCCGGGGTCGAGGGTCACGGCACGGCGGAAGGCGCTCTCGGCCTCGCTGCTGCGGGCCAGCTCGCCGAGGACGATGCCCAGGTTGTTCCAGGCGTCCGCGAAGTCGGGGTTCAGGCCCGTGGCCGCGAGGAAGGACTGCACCGCCTCCTCGTGCCGGCCCGTTCCGAACTGGCAGTTGCCCAGGTTGAAGGCGGTCTCGGCGTCCGGGGCCAGCTCGAAGGCGTGGGCGTAGAGGTCGGCGGCTTCCTGCAGCTGGCCGTCGCCTTCGGCCTGGGTAGCGCGCTCGAACCAGATCTCGGGGCCGTTCGGATCGAAGGCCTGCGCGTCGCCGCCGAGTCCGCCCGGGAGCAAGCGCAGGGCGGGCCCGGCGCCGGGCGCCGCCGCGCCGGCAGCGGGCTCGCCGAAGTCCATGTGCAGCTGTCCGCTGGGCTCGACCAGGCTGCCGTCGTCGTGGCGCAGAACGAGCTCGCCATCGCCGGCGTCCGCCTCGAGCTGGGCCAGGGCCTCCTCGGGGTCGATCTCGCGGCCGCGCAGGAGCTCGAGGCTGCGCTTGATGCGCGTGTCGCCGACCCCGGCGCGGGACAGGGCCGTCAGGGCGCGGGCGATCGCCACCTGCTGGAACTCGAAGTAGGCGATGCGGCGCTCGGTGCGGGCCGGGTGGATCAGGCCGTGGCGGATCCAGGAGCGGATGCGCGCCGCGGGCACGTCCAGGATGCGTGCCAGCTGGGCGGTCGTGTGCAGGCGGCGCATGTCGACCCGGCGCTCGTCCAGGCCCAGGCGCTCGAGCAGCTCCTCCTCCTGGACGATCAGGATCGCAGCGCCCTGCTCGACCAGCTCCCGCGCCAGGCTCAGGTTCCTGGGCTCGGGGGCGCCCTCGTCCGCGGCCTTGCCGCCCCGGCCCCGGACCAGGAGGTCGGTCTTGCGCGTGACGCGCTCGGCGAACTCGCCGCCGGCCGCGCGGATGTGGTCCATGGCCTCACGCCGCGGCATCGAGGCCAGCCGTCCGGCGATGCAGACGGAGAGGCCGTCCAGGGGCTTCGAGCGGGTCGGGTTCGAGCGGGTCGGGGGCATGGCGCGCGCGCAGCCTACGCCCCGATGGGGGAGACTAGAAGCGCGTTGCAAAGCGCTCCGGCGCGTTCGGGGCGGTAGGATCACGCCCTCGCCCGCCCTCGACTCCCCGCACGGCGCGCGCGATGACCCGCGCCCGATGGACCAGCGCCCGATGACCAGCGACTCGGCCGAACCGTCGCGCCTGCTGCAGGCGCTGGGCCAGACCCACGGACGCCTCGTGCACGGCCGGCGGGTCCGCATGCTGGCGCGGGCCATCGGAGCGGGCCTCGAGCCCGGCTGGAGCGTGCTCGACGTCGGCTGCGGGGATGGTCGCCTGGGGAGTCTGCTGGCAGAGCAGGGGCAGGGGCTCTCGGTGCGCGGCCTGGACCGCTTTGTGCGCCCGCAGACCCTGATCCCGGTGGCGGAGTTCGACGGCGAGACCCTGCCCGTCGAGGACGGTGGCGTCGATGCCGTGGTGCTGGTCGACGTCCTGCACCACACGCCGGATCCCCTGGTGCTGCTGCGCGAGGCGCGGCGCGTGGCGCGGCGCGCCGTGATCCTCAAGGACCATCGCATGGAGCGACCCCTGGCCGGGGCCACCCTGCGCTTCATGGACTGGGTCGGGAACCGGCCCCACGGCGTGCCCCTGCCCTACAACTACTGGCCGGAGGCGCGCTGGCGCGCGGCCTGGCGTGAGCTCGGCCTGCGCGTCGAGAGCTTCGAGACACGGCTGGGGATCTACCCCTGGGCGGCGCGCTGGGCCTTCGAGCACGGCCTGCACTTCGTGGCCCGGCTGGTGCCGGAGTGAGCGCGGCGGCCGGCCTCAGTTCGGCCACAGCCGGTGGAAGTGCACGCTCCAGGCCAGGCCCAGGAAGACGAGCACGCCCACGACGCCGATGGCCCGGGCCGGGGAGCGCAGGCGCGCCAGGCAGGCCCGGGGGTCGGCCAGGGTGTAGCCGGCGACCAGGGCCAGGAGCGGCACGATCGTGAGGCGGTAGCGGCTGATCGCGTAGGTCAGGGCGTAGATCGAGATGAAGTAGAAGAGCAAGAGCAGGATCAGGGAGCGCGGCCGGCCCGGGGGCAGGGCGAACAGGCCCAGGACAGCCAGCACGGAGAGCAGGGCGTAGCTGCCGAGGGCGCTCCAGACCAGGGCCTCCTCGGCGCGCGGTGGGATCTGCGGCCGCGCGGCGCGCTCGTCGAAGCGTCGCGTGTAGTTGTCGTCGCGCAGGTGGCGGATCAGGAACGAGGTCGGGTTGAGCAGCAGGACGACGCGCTGCACGAAACGCTTCGCGCACAGCAGCGGGTGCTCGGCGATGAACTCGAAGGCCAGCTCGCGCTCGCGCTGGTTGCGGAAGATGAGGTCGTCGGACTCGACCTTGGGGCGCGCCTCTTTGCGGTAGGGCTTGCGGAACTCGTCCGCCGTGATCCCCAGGTCCTGGTTCATCGGCTCGAAGGCGTTGTAGCTGAGGTACCAGACGTTGGCCGAGGCCGAGGTGATCGGCAGGAACCCGCCCAGCTCGCGCTGGATGTGGACCTGCCAGGGGAGCAACACGGCGACGCAGCCCGTGACGAGCAGGCCACCGCGCTGCAGGGTCGTGCGCAGATCGCGTGTGACGAAGTAGATCCAGAGCACGAGCAGGGGCAGGACGTAGACGACCTCGGCGCGGCACAGGGACGACACGCCGAGCAGCAGGCCCGCGCTCAGGACGCGGCCGCGGCTGCCCAGCCCGCCCTGGCGCTCGAACAGGCACAGGAGCGCGGTGTAGAACCAGAACAGGAAGAACGTCTCGACCCAGTTGTAGTGGGTGAAGGCGATCAGGTTCGGGTAGAAGGCGCACAGGGCGGCGCCCCAGAAGGCTGCGCGATGACCGAACCAGCGGCGGCCGAGGAGGTACAGGAGCCAGACCGAGAGGGTGCTGACCAGGACCTGCACGAACTTGGCTGCGAGAGCGCCGCCGCCCAGGGCGTGGACCAGCCCGAGGAAGTAGGGATAGAAGGGCGGGGCGTGGAACTCGTCCCAGGTGTCGACCGAGTAGACGATGCCCTCGCCCGCCGCGATCGAGGCTCCGGCCTCGAGGTAGCGCACCTCGTCGAGCAGCGGGCGGATCTCGCCGACCAGGAACAGGACGACCAGCTTGAGGGCCAGGGACAGGGCCAGGACGATCAGGATGCCGGTCCGCGGCGCGCGCTCGCTCGTCTCCGTCATGTCCCTCGGCGTTCCACGGCGGGGAAGCTACGCGTGGTCTGGTTGCAAGTCCAGGGGAGTGCAGCCGATAGACTCGGTGGATGCCCCTCGGTTCCTTGCTGCGCTGCGTCCTGGTCCTGGCACCCGCTTGCCTGCCGCCGCAGGACGAGTCGCCCGCGCGGCGCCCGAACATCGTCTACCTCCTGGCCGACGACCTGGGCTGGGGCGACGTGGGCTGGCACGGGTCGGAGATCGCGACACCGAACCTCGACGCGCTGGCGCTGGGCGGGGCGCGCCTCGAGCAGTTCTACGTCCTGCCCGTCTGCTCGCCGACCCGCGCGGCGCTGCTGACGGGGCGCTATCCCATGCGCTACGGGCTGCAGTCCGGGGTCATCCGCCCGCATGAGCCCCATGGCCTGGCCCTCGACGAGCAGCTGCTCTCGAGTGGCCTGAGGCAGGCGGGCTACAGCACCTCCATCGTGGGCAAGTGGCACCTGGGCCTGGCGACACCCGAGTACCTGCCGACCCGGCGCGGGTTCGACCACCAATACGGGCACTACCTGGGCTCGCTCGACTACTTCAGCCACGAGCGCGACGGGGGCTTCGACTGGCACCGCGACGACGAGGTCAACCGCGACGAGGGCTACGCCACGCACCTGATCGCGCGCGAGGCCGTCGCCCGCATCGAGGCCCAGCCCGAGGGCAAGCCGCTCTTCCTCTACGTCTCCTTCAACGCTCCCCACGCGCCGCTGCAGGTGCCGGCGGAATACACCGAGCCCTACGCCGAGCTGCCGCGCAAGCGGCGGCTGTACGCCGGCATGACCGCGGCGCTGGACGAGGCCGTGGGGCAGATCGTCGCCGCCCTCGAGGCGCGCGACCTGTTGCGGGAGACGTTGATCGTCTTCTCCAGCGACAACGGGGCCAGCGGCGACCGCTCGGGGAGCAATCTGCCCCTGCGCGGGGCGAAGGACGAGCTCTACGAGGGCGGGGTGCGCGTGCCGGCCTGCGTCTACTGGAAGGGGCGCGTCGCGGCGGGGACGGTCGTGGACGAGCCGCTGCACGTCGTCGACTGGTACCCGACCCTGCTGGGCCTGGCCGGCGCGCAGGTCGAACAGCGCCTGCCCCTGGACGGCCGCGACGCCTGGCCCACGATCGCCCTTGCCGCGCCCTCGCCCCACGCCGAGCTGCTGCTCAACACCGAGCCCGAGCGCGGTGCCCTGCGCGCGGGCCGCTGGAAGCTGCTGGTGACCGCGACCGGCCCGCGCAGCGAGAGCGTCGAGCTCTACGACCTCGCGGCCGACCCGGGGGAGCAGCACGACGTGTCCGCGGCGCACTCCGAGACCGTCAGCTCCCTGCGCGCGCGCTACGCAGAGCTGGCCCGGGGTGCGCTCGCGCCGTTGCGCACGACGCAGCCCGCGGACTTCGTCGTCCCGGAGGTCTGGGGCGCCCATGACTAGTCCGAGGCACAAGGGGTTGATCGAGGAGGCCGGGGTCGCGCGCTGCTACTGGTGCGGCGCCGACGAGGAGTACCGCCGCTACCACGACGAGGAGTGGGGGCGTCCGGTGACCGACGACACGCGCCTGTTCGAGAAGCTCTGCCTGGAGGGCTTCCAGTCCGGGCTCTCGTGGCTGACGATCCTGCGCAAGCGCGCGGCCTTCCGGCGCGCCTTTGCGGGCTTCGACCACCGCAAGGTCGCGCGCTTCGACGCGCAGCGCGTGGAGCGCCTGCTCGCGGACGCTTCGATCGTGCGTCACCGCGGCAAGATCGAGGCGACGATCTCGAACGCGCAGGCGATGAAGGCCCTGATCCGAGAGCGCGGCTCCCTGGCCGCCCACGTCTGGAGCTTCGAGCCCGTTGCGAAGTCTCGCCCCCGGCGCCTGACCCTCGCGGCCCTGCAGAAGCTGACCGAGAGCGACGCCTCGCGCGCCCTCTCGAAGGACCTGAAGCGTCGTGGCTGGCGCTTCGTGGGGCCCACGACCTGCTACGCCTTCCTGCAGTCGATGGGGGTCGTGAACGACCACATCGAGGGCTGCAGCCTGCGGGCTACGGTGGAGGCCGAGCGGGCAGCGCTGGTGCGACCCCAGCCGTCGTAGCCCTGCGTCCAGCGGACCCAGACCCGGGCTAGGAGTCTGCGTCACGGGTGGTGATCGGCAGCCAAACCCTGGATTCCGCCGTGGCTGCGTTGCGCCGAACCCTGAGTATCGCTGCGGATACGCAGGGTCCGACGCGCCTTGCCACGACGAAACCCAGGATTCGTCTGCCGATCACCACCCGTGACGCAGACTCCTAGCCCGGGCTACGCGTCGCTGTCGCGCAGGGCGCGCTTCGAGACCTTGCCGCTGCCCGTCCTGGGCAGCTCGGTGCAGACGCGCACGCGGCGCGGCACCTTGTAGGCCCCCAGGCGCTCGCGGCAGAAGACGACCAGGGCGTCCTGGTCCAGGGCCGCGCCGGGGCGCAGGACCAGGGCGGCGCAGACGACCTCGCCCCACTCCTCGTCGGGCGAGCCGAAGACCGCGGCCTCGACCACGTCCGGGTGCTCGTGCAGCACGTTCTCTACCTCGGTCGAGTACACGTTCTCGCCCCCGGTCAGGATCACGTCCTTCTTGCGGTCGACGATGTCGAGGAAGCCGTCCGCATCCACGCGGGCCAGGTCCCCCGTGCGCAGCCACTCGCCGTCGAAGGCGGCGGCGGTCGCGTCGGGGTTCTGCCAGTAGCCGGGGGTGACGGTGCTGCCCCTGGCGTGGATCTCGCCCACGCTGCGGTCGTCCTGGGGCACGCGGCGGCCGTCCGCGCCGCGCACCTCCAGCTCGACGGTCTGGAACGGCCGTCCGGTGCGCGCGCGCAGGCGAAACTGCTCGTCCGCCGGGCGCCGGCGCTGTTCCTCGTTCAGCAGGCTCAGGGTCAGGAACGGGCTGGTCTCGGTCATGCCGTAGGTCTGCACGTACTCCGCGCCGAAGGCGGCCATGATGCGCCGCACCAGCTCGGGGGCGATGGGGGCACCGCCTGACAGGATGCGCCGCAGGGTGGGGAAGCTCTGGCCCTGCATGGCCGGCGCGTGCACCAGGCGTGAGAGCATCGTCGGCACGAGGTTGGTCAGGGTCACGCCCTCGCGCACGAGGGTCTCGAGCACGGCGGCCGCCTCGAAGCGCGGCAGCATCACGTGCCGCCCGCCGACCCAGGTGATCGAGAGGGTCGCCCAGGCGTCGGCCAGGTGGAACATGGGCGCGACGTGAGCCCAGACGGAGTGCTCGTCCAGCTCGAGCTCCGCGGCGGCGGCCAGGGCGTGGTCGCAGAGGTTGCGCTGGGTCAGCATCACGCCCTTGGGCCGCCCAGTCGTGCCGCTGGTGAAGTAGAGCTGGGCCAGGTCGTCGGGCTCGCAGGGGAGCGGCTCGAGGGCGGCCGCGCTGGCGGGCGGAGGGAGCGTGCCGTCGAGCAGGGGCGGAGAGCAGCGGGCCGCCGCGCAGGCCTCACGGG
>JAJFFA010000037.1 GCA_021776885.1 Planctomycetota bacterium | reverse complement strand
AGGACGAGCGCGCCGCCTTGCCCGCCCTGACCATCGGGCTGATCGAGAAGATGGGCGCCGGCGTCAAGAGCTTCCGCGAGGCGGGCGCCGACGACGCCTACTGCGGCGACCCGGCCGCGGCCAGCTCGGAGGAGGGCCACGAGCTGGTCGAGCGCCTGGCGCAGATGATCGTCGTCACGGTGCGCGAGACCTGGAGCGACCTCTTCCGATGAGCGTCTTCGAGACCCGCTTTCAGGTGCGCTTCGGCCACGTGGACCCGGCCGGGATCGTCTACTACCCGCGCATCTTCGACTACCTGCACGAGGTCTTCGAGGAGGTCTGGGAGGGCCACGTCGGCGTGCGCTATGACCACCTGGTGATGGAGGAGCGCCTGGGCTTCCCCCTGGTGCACTCGGAGGTCGACTTCCGGCACCCGATGCGCTTCGGAGACCGGCCCCGGGTGGCGGTCAGCTGCACCCGCCTGGGCCGCTCCTCGCTCGCCCTCAGGTACCGCATCCGTCTGGCCGAAGAACTGTGTGTGGAGGCGAAGATGACCACCGCCTGCGTACAGCTCGACGAGATGCGCGCGGTGGAGATCCCGCAGCGCTTCCGGGCCCGCTTCGAGGAGATTCAGGAGTCGTCGTGAGAATCCAAGACCTTTACGAGCGCGGAGCGCGCGGCGGCGAGCCCGTCTTCAGCTTCGAGTTCTTCCCGCCCAAGACCGACGCCGGCGCGACCAACCTGATGGCCACGGTCGCGGACCTGAAGTCCTCCCTCGAGCCCGACTTCATCTCGGTCACCTCGGGCGCGGGTGGCTCCACCCGGGACCGTACCCACGAAATCGTCACCCGCGTGCAGTCCGAGCTGGGCATCACCGCCATGGCCCACCAGACCTGCGTGGGGGTCACGCGCGAGGAGATCGAATCCGCGGTCCGCAGCCTGATCGACGGCGGCATCGAGAACGTCCTCGCGTTGCGCGGCGACCCGCCCCGGGATCAGCCGAACTTCAAGCCCGCGCCCGGCGGCCTGGGGCACGCTACGGACCTGTGCGAGTTCCTGTCCGAGCGCTTCGACCTGTGCCTGGGCGGCGCCTGCTACCCGGAGGTGCACCCGGAGGCGATGAACGCCGACGACGACCTGCGCTGGGCCAAGAAGAAGCAAGAGCTGGGCGCGCGCTTCCTGATCACCCAGCTGTTCTTCGACAACGCGGCCTACCTGCGCTTCGTCGAGCGTGCCCGCGCGGCCGGCATCAGCATCCCGATCGTGCCGGGTATCATGCCGGTCACCAACGTCGAGCAGGTGCAGCGCTTCACGCGCATGTGCGGGGCGATGATCCCCGATCCCTTGCTCGAGCGCCTGCGGGCCCACCGTGAGGATTCGGCGGCGGTGATGGCCGACGGCATCGAGCACGCGATCACCCAGTGCCGCGAGCTGCTCGACAAGGGCGCGCCAGGGCTGCACTTCTACACCCTCAACAAGAGCCACGCGACGCGCTCGATCCTGGCGGCCCTGCGCCGCGTGGCCTGAGCCCGGCGGCGGGGCGGGGCGGGCGGCCTGAGCCCCGACATTGAGCCGGGTCAGCCAGCGCCCTTGTTACCCTGGCGCGGATGAGTGGGACCCTCCAGATCGCCGGCCGCGAGGTCGGTCCCGGCCAGCCAGTGTTCGTGGTCGCGGAGCTCTCCGCCAACCACCTGCACGACCTGGACCGGGCCCACGCCCTGGTCGAGGCTGCGGCCCAGGCCGGCGCCGACGCGATCAAGCTGCAGACCTACACGCCGCAGACGATCACCCTCGATCACCCCGGCGAGCGCTTCCGCATCGGCCCCGGCACGCCCTGGTCCGGGCGCCGCCTGGCCGAGGTCTACGCCGACGCGATGACACCCTGGGAGTGGCACGCGCAGCTCGCCTCGGCAGCCCAGGAGCGCGGGATGGTCTGGTTCTCGTCGCCCTTCGACGCCAGCGCCGTCGAGTTCCTCGAGGAGCTCGACGTGCCGGCGCACAAGATCGCCTCCTTCGAGCTGGTCGACAGCGACCTGATCGCCCGCGCGGCGCGCACCGGCAAGCCGGTCATCCTGTCGACGGGGATGGCCACCCTGGAGGAGATCGAGGTCGCAGTGGCGGCGCTACGCGCCGCCGGCGGCACGCAGCTGGCGCTGCTCAAGTGCACCAGCTCCTACCCCGCGCCCCCCGAGTCCATGAACCTGCGCGCCATGGGCACCCTGGCACAGCACTTCGACGTGCCCGTGGGGCTCTCGGACCACACCCTCGACACCACGGCGGTGGTCAGCGCGGTGGCCCTGGGAGCGTCGATCGTCGAGAAGCACATCTGCATCGCCCGCGACGACGGCGGACCCGACGCGGGCTTCTCCCTCGAGCCGCACGAGTTCGCCGAGACGGTGCGCGCCATCCGGCGCACCGAGGCGGCCCTGGGACGAGCGACCCTGGCCCCGACCGAAGCGGAGAAGGAGCTGCGTCGCTTCCGCCGATCCCTGTTCGTCGTCGCTGACGTGCGCGCCGGGGAGCTCTTCGACGAGGCCAACGTGCGCTCGATCCGGCCCGCGGACGGGCTCGAGCCGAAGGAGCTGCCGCGCGTCCTGGGGCGCAGCGCGACTCGCGATGTGAAGCGCGGCACGCCCCTCTCCTGGGACCTCCTCGAGTGAGTGGGGCCCAGCGCCGCGTCCTGATCCGCCTGGACGCCACGCGCGCCATTGGCACCGGGCACCTGGCGCGTTGCATGGCCCTGGCGCGGGCGCTCGAGGAGCGCGGCGCGCAGGTGGTCTTTGCCCTGGCCGCGCCCTCGGACTGGGCCCTCG
Source organism: Planctomycetota bacterium (assembly GCA_021776885.1). Classification (GTDB taxonomy): domain Bacteria; phylum Planctomycetota; class UBA1135; order UBA1135; genus JAJFFA01. Next base: position 3,401 of record JAJFFA010000037.1, on the reverse strand, counting down.
AGCGCCTCGGCGCGCGCGAGCACCTGGCCCTCGAGCTCGAGGGGCCGGGGGAGCAGGCGGACGCACGCGCGACCGCCCTCGCCCTCGGCGGACGCGAGCCCTTCGACGTGCTGATCGTCGACCACTACGGCCTTGGTCGGGACTACGAGCGCGCCCTGCGCAGCTCGATCCCGAGGGTGGCCGCCATCGACGATCTGCCGCGGGAGCACGACGCGGAGCTTCTCTTGGACACGGGCTTCGGAGCCGAGGCGCGCTACGTCGGCCGCATCCCCGCGGGCTGCGAGCGCCTCTTCGGCCCGCGCTTCGCGCTGCTCGATCCCGCGCTGCGGGAGGCGCGCGCCGCGCGCGCGCCGCGCGCTGGGCGGGTGCTCCTGACCCTGGGCGGTGCCGACCCCAGCGGCGCGACCCTGCGCCTGCTCGAGGCCTACGAAGCGAGCCCGGGCCTGACTCTGGAGGTCATCGTCGGCGCCTTCAACCCCGACCGCGAGGTCCTCGAGCAGCGCTTCGCGGAGGTCCCGGGGATCGAGCTGGCGAGCGACGTGCGCGACATGCCGCGGCGCTATGCCCGCGCGGCCCTGTGCCTCGGCGCGGGGGGCGTCAGCGCTCTGGAGCGCTGCTGCGTGGGCCTGCCGAGCCTGCTCGTCTGCCTGGCGGACAACCAGCGCGCCTTCGCCGAGGGCCTCGCTCGGGCGGGTGCCGCGCGCCACCTGGGTGACTTCGAGGCCCTCGATCCGCGCGACGTCTGGCGCGGGGTCGCAGCCCTGGCGCAGGACCGCGCGGGTCTCGAACAGCTGGAGCGCCGGGGCCGGGCGCTGGTCGACGGCGAGGGCGCCGCCCGGGTCGCCGCGCGCCTGCTGGCAATGGAGTAGGCGCCGCCCCAGCGGCTCGAGACATCCCGCGGGCACGGCGCTTCGCGGCCGCAGCTGCCGCGGGCGATCTCGAGCAGCTGAGCGCTGGTCTCAGGGCCAGGAGTCTGCGCTGCGGAACTCGAGCAGCCCGCCCTCGCTCGAGAAGAGCACCAGGCCGCAGGCCTCGGCGATGCGGCGCGAGGCAATGTTCTCGGCCCGCACCCGAGCCACCAGGGGACCCTCGAGTTCCTGGGCGAGGAGCGCGACCATGCGCTGGCCCAGGCCGCGGCCGCGGGCGTGGGGTGCGACGGTCCACGAGAGCTCCCAGGCGCCCCCCGGCAAGCGGTCCGCGCGCAGGCTGCCGACGGCCTGGGCGTGCTCCTCGGCGACGAGCAGCCGGCGCCCTTCGTTCGCGAGGGACGCGGCCAGCCAGCGCTCGTGGTCGGCCAGCGCGACCTCGGCCGTGTCCACGCTGGCGGCGCGGGTCAGGGGGTCGTTGCGCCAGGCGAGCAGCAGGGCGGAGTCGGCGGCGCGGGCGGGGCGTAGGCGCAGGGCGCTCACTCCGCGACGCTCTCCACGGGGCCGTCGAGCTTCTGCATGCGCACCAGGCGCGCGTAGGTGCCGTCCTGGGCCAGCAGGGTGGCGTGGTCGCCGAGCTCGACGATGCGGCCGCCGGAGAGCACGGCGATGCGGTCGGCGCCCTGGATCGTCGACAGGCGGTGGGCCACGACCAGCACCGTACGGTCGACGCGCAGGCGATCGAGGGCCTCCTGCAGGGCGGCCTCCGATTCGGAGTCGAGGGCGCTGGTGGCCTCGTCCAGCAGCAGGAGCGGCGCGTCCTGGAGTACCGCCCGCGCGATGGTGATGCGCTGGCGCTGGCCGCCGGACAGGCGCTCGCCGGCATCGCGCACGTCGGTGTCGTAGCCCTCGGGCAGGGAGGCGATGAACTCGTGGATGTGAGCCACGCGCGCCGCGGCTTCGACCGCCTCCATGCTGGCGTCGGGGCGGCCGTAGCGGATGTTCTCGAGGATCGACGTGTGGAACAGGAAAGGTGCCTGGTCGACCAGGGAGTAGAGCCCGGTCCACGAGTCGAGGGTCAGGTCGCGCAGGTCCACGCCGTCGACGCGGATCGCCCCCGAGGTGGGGTCGAAGAAGCGGCAGACGAGGGACAGCAGCGTGCTCTTGCCGCTGCCCGAGGGACCGACGAAGGCGATGGTCTCGCCGGGCTGGATCTCGAGCTGGATCCGGTCGAGGGCGGGCAGATCGGACTCGGGGTAGTTGTAGCTGACGTCGTCGAAGTGCAGCCCGCTGCCCAGGGAGTCGAGGGTCTGGGCGCCCTCGCGCTCGACCAGGTCGTGGCGCTCGTCCAGGAGCGAGATCAGCCGCTCGGAGGCGCCGACCGAGGCCTCCATGTTCGTCCACGAGCGCGTCAGGCGCTTCATGTTCGTGTACATCTGCGCGTTGGCCATGAAGAAGGTCATCATGGTTCCGCTGTTGTCGAACAGCCCGAAGCGGATCGCGCCCCAGCCCACCGCGAAGATCAGCACGGCCAGGCCGAGGTGGCTGTAGAGGGTCGTCCAGGCCTGGGCCAGGGACGAGGCGCGCACGACCTTCATCGACTGTCCCAGGTACTCCTCGTTGATGTCGCGGTAGCGCTCGAGCTCACGCTCCTCGGCCCGGAAGGCCTTGACCGTGCGCACGCCGACGAACATCTGGGTCAGGACCTGCACCGAGGCGCCCAGGGTGGTCATGCTCTTCGTCGAGCGCCTGCGCACGCGGCGCGCGAGGATGCCGATGGGCAGGGCCAGGATTGGCAGGCCCGCCAGGACCCCCAGGGTCAAGAGCGGCGCGGCCCAGAGCGCGACCCCGAGGTAGAACACGCACAGGAGCGCGTTCTGCGTGACCTCGCGGAACAGGATGTTGACCATGTTCAGCGTCTGGCCCACGTCCGCGCTGATGCGCGAGAGCAAGTCGCCCAGCCCACGCTTGCCGTGGTAGTGCAGCGAGAGCCCCATCAGGTGGCGCGTGATCGCGAGCCGCAAGTCGACGACCATGCGCAGCCCCAGCCAGCCCGAGAGTCGGCTGTAGAAGTACTGCGCCGTGCTGGCCATCAGGCTGAGCAGGACGAAGATCCCGGTGACCGCCGTCATGATCGCGAACTGCTTGTCGGTCGGGTCGGTTCCGGACCAGCCCTGGCGCACGGCGAAGTCGGAGATGCTCGAGAAGAGCCCCTCCATGACCGTCGGCTCGACGTCCTCCGCGAGGCTGGCGCTGGGAAACAGGACCAGGGTCCAGAGCGGCTCCAGGAGCAGGAGCACCGAGGTCTGGCCGAAGGCGGAGATCGCGCCCAGGACGCTGACCACCACGAACAACGGCAGGCGCGGGAGGGCGTAGGGCTTGAGCAGCCGCCACGTCTCGCTGAGTTTGGCTTGCGAAGGCATGGAGCAAGTCCCGCGGGGGGGCGGGCCAGGAGGGCGGGATTGTAGCCCTTCGGCCGGGCCGCAGGGCTTAGGATGCCGCGATGAAACTCGACGGGAAAGTGGTCCTGGTGAC
>JAJFFA010000360.1 GCA_021776885.1 Planctomycetota bacterium | reverse complement strand
TGGCCGCCGTGCTTGCGGAGGGCGTGACGCACATCGACATGGCGGCTTGCGAGCCCGAGGTGCAGGACCTCGCCGGGTTCCTCGTCGCGATGGGGGCGAAGATCCAGGGCATCGGGACGCCCACTCTCGAGATCCACGGGGTACGGGAGCTGCACGGGGCGACCTACCGCCCGTTCCCGGACAGGATCGAGGCGGGTACCTACCTCGCCGCGGCGGCGATCACGGGCGGCACGGTCAAGGTCAAGGGCTGTCGGCCCGACCACCTGCGCGCGGTCCTCGAGCGGCTGACCGAGATCGGCTGCAACGTGCAGGTCGGACCTGACTGGGTGACGGTGGCGCGGCGAGGCCAGATCAAGGCCGCCGACATCACGACGCTGGCGTACCCCGGCTTTCCGACGGACCTCCAAGCGCAGTTCATGACCCTGCTCGCTCTCGCCGACGGCGTCAGCGTGGTGACCGAGAAGATCTACCCCGAGCGCTTCATGCACGTGGCCGAGCTGGCGCGCATGCGAGCCCGCATCCGTCGCGAGCAGAACCTGGCGATCGTGCTGGGCTCGGACTTCCTCTCCGGCGCGCCGGTGCTGGCGTCGGACCTGCGCGCCTCGGCCGCCCTCGTGATCGCGGGCCTCGTGGCCGGCGGCGAGACGGAGATCCACCGCGTGTATCACATCGACCGCGGCTACGAGCGCATCGAAGAGCGCCTCGAGTCCCTGGGCGCCGCGATCCGCCGCGTGAAGGGCTAGCTGGGGCTGCCCCCGGCAACCCTGCCCGAACTTGCCGGCACTCGGAGGTGATCTTCCGGAATCGTCCCGGCTAACCTGTCCGCGCCATGTTCGAGACCCTCAGCGAGCGACTCTCCCAATCCTTCTCCTTCCTGCGCGGGAAGCAGGAGTTGACCGAGGACAACATCGGGGAGGGGCTGGCCCAGGTCCGCAGCGCCCTGCTCGAGGCGGACGTGCACTTCCAGCTCGCGCGGGACTTCAGCGCGCGGGTCAAGGAACGCGCCCTGGGCGCCAAGCGCCTGAAGGGGGTCGACCCCTCCGAGCAGTTCGTGCACGCCGTGCATGCCGAGCTGGTCGAGCTGATGGGGCCCGAGGACGCGCGCCTGGTCTTCGCCAAGAGCGGCCCGACCGTGGTCCTGATGGCGGGGCTGCAGGGCGCCGGCAAGACGACCACCTGCGCCAAGCTGGCACGCTTCCTGCGCGACAAGCACCAGAAGCGACCGCTGCTCGTCGCTGCGGACGTCAAGCGCCCGGCGGCCGTCGAGCAGCTGCGCGTGCTCGGCCGCCAGATCGACATCGAGGTCTTCCACGAGGCCGGCCTGGCGCCGCCCGAGGTCTGCCGCCGCGGCGTGGCCCACGCCAAGGCCAATGGCCATGACCTGGTCCTGCTCGACACCGCCGGCCGCCTGCACGTCGACGACGACATGATGGCCGAGGTGGCCGAGATCGCGCGGGCGACGCAGCCCGACGATCAGGTGCTGGTCGTCGACGCGATGACCGGCCAGGACGCCATCCACTCGGCGCGCGCCTTCCACGAGAAGCTGGCCCTGACCGGCGTGATCCTGACCAAGATGGACGGGGACGCGCGGGGTGGCGCGGCCCTGGCCCTGAAGGAGATCACGGGCTGCCCGATCCTGTTCGTCGGTACCGGCGAGAAGATCGACGACCTCGACTCGTTCCACCCCGAGCGCATGGCCGGGCGCATCCTCGGCATGGGCGACGTGGTCGGCCTGGTCGAGCGCGCCCAGGAGGAGATCGACGAGACCGAGGCCCAGGCTTCCTTCGAGAAGATGGTGCTGGGCTCGTTCACCCTCGAGGACATGTTCGCCCAGATCAAGATGGTCCGGAAGCTGGGCCCCATGAAGAAGGTGCTCGGCATGATGCCGGGCATGGGCAAGCTGGCGTCGGACATCGACATCGACGACAAGCAGATGAACCGCCTCGAGGCGCTGTTCACGTCGATGACGCCGCGCGAGCGCGTGCAGCCCGAGGTCCTCGACATGAGCCGCCGGCGCCGCGTGGCGCGCGGCTCGGGCCAGGATGTGGGCGCGGTCAATGACCTGCTGAAGCGCTTCAAGGACATGCGCGCGGTCATGAAGAAGATGGGCAAGATGGGCCTGGGCGCGCGCATGGGGGGCAAGGCCAAGCGCGACGCCCTGCGCGGCATGTCCGATAGCGGTGAGCTGGCTGCCGGTGGCGCGGGCGGCGGAGGCGGCCTGCTCGGCGGCCTCGGGGACCTCTTCGGCGGCGGCGGAGCCGGGGCCGGGGGACTGCCCGAGGGCCTCGGCGGGGCACCCGGAATGGACCCCTTCGGGGCGCGCCCCATGGGCTCGTCGGCGACCCGGCGCAACGCGGCCGCGGATCGCAAGAAGCAGAAGCAAAAGCGCCAGCAGAAGCGCAAGAACCGCAAGAAGCGCTGATCAGGGACCCCGTCGGGGCCGCGTGCGGGCCGACCCGGGCCCGGTCGTCGGACGCGCTTCCCGGGGCTTTTTCCCCCGCAACCCTGGACAGCCCGCACCCCAGAGCGTTTCATCTTCCGTTCGCTCCCCGGCCAAGCCGGTCGCGAGCTCCCTTCCGGAAGAGTTTCCCCCTCGGATTCCATGGCCGTTGTCATCCGCATGAAGCGCACGGGCCGCCGCAACCGGCCGTGCTATCGCATCTCCGTCACCGACCGTCGCTTTCCCCGCGACGGCAGGACGCTAGAGACTCTGGGTCTCTACGACCCGGTGTCGCCCAAGGCCGACGCGCAGACGACCCTCGAGGTCGAGCGTGCGCGGGCGTGGATCTCCCAGGGCGCCCTGCCCAGCGAGACGGTCAAGTCGATCTTCAAGCGCATGGGCGTCTACGAAGGAGACTTCGCGCTCAAGCACGTCAGCCGCGACCGCTCCGGGCGCAAGAAGGTGACGAAGACTGGCCAGCGCAAGCATGGGCTCAAGAAGGCCCGGAACGACCGCAAGGAAGTGCGCCGTACCACGCGCATCGCCGAGCGTCGCGCCGCCGCCAAGGCTGCCGCTGCAGCCGAAGCGTCCGAATAGTCCCCCGTACCCGCTCCGGTTCCACCACTCCGGTCGGAACTGCACGGTTCTAGGCCCGCGCCCGCGCGGAACCCCATCCATTGAGCAAGAAGGCGCAAGTCGTCGCTGGGCTCGGCGCCAAAGTCGATACCCGTTGGTCCCTTCCGAAGACCCCGAAGAAGGACGCCACCCTGCTCGAGCAGGGCGCGGTGTTGGTGCTGATGCGTCACATGACGCAGGCCCAGGCCGAGCAGTCCGTGACCGCCCTCACGGTCGCCTTCGACGACTGGAACGAAGCCCGGGTCTCCCAGGTCCAGGAGCTGGCGCAGCATCTGCGCACCAGCAGCCGTAAGCAGGGAACGGCGCAGCGCGTCGACAACACCCAGGCGGCGACGTCGCTGAAGGTGTACCTGCAGGAGGTCTTCCAGAAGACCCACGGGCTGGACATCGAGGAGTGGCGCGAGGACCTCACCAGCGCCACCAAGCTCATGGTGCAGATGCCCTTCCTGGGCCTCGCCGCAGGCAGCTACCTGCTCTGGCTCGCGGCGGGCGAACGCCTGGTGGCGCACCCCGGCCTGCTGCGCGTCTTCGATCGCATGGGGCTGATCAGGCGCACCTCTTCGATGAAGAAGGGGCGCGACATGCTCGAGGCCATGATCCCCCCCGGAGGGACGATCCCCTTCCTGGGCGCCTTCAACGAGGTCGCGGACCGCTGGTGCGACGCGCGCAAGCCGCTCTGCCACGCGTGCACCCTCAAGGACGACTGCAAGTACGGCAAGAAGGCCTACAAGGACTGGCAGGCCCAGCAGGTGCGCCTCGAGGCTCAGCGCGAGAAGGACGAGCTGCGCCGCATCGCGCAGGAGAAGAAGGACGCCGCGCGGGTGATTCGCGAGGAGGCTCGCGCCGCGAAGAAGGCCGACGCCGAGAAGAAGCGCAAGAAGCGCGAGCTGGAGCGGGTGCGCAAGATCGAGGCCCAGCGCAGGAGCGCCGAGGCCAAGAAGAAGGCGGCCAAGAAGGCGGCGACCAAGAAGAAGGTGACCAAGAAGGTCACGAAGAAGAAGGTCACCAAGAAGGCCACGCCGGCGCGCGGCAAGGCGGCCTCGAGCGCGCGCTCGGCCACGGCCAAGAAGAAGGCGGCGAAGAAGGTGACCAAGAAGCCGGCCGTCAAGAAGACCACGGCCAAGAAGAAGACCGCCAAGAAGGCCGCGGCCAAGAAGACGACCACGAAGAAGGCCGCAGCCAAGAAGGCGCCGGCCAAGAAGACCGCCAAGAAGGCGTCCAAGCGGCGCTGAGCCATGGCGGGGGAGGCGCCGATCGTGCTGGCCTCCGCCTCCGCGCGGCGCCGGGATCTCCTGCGCCAGGCGGGCCTGAGCTTCGAGATCGACCCGGCGGATGTGGACGAGAGCGTGGCGCCCGGGATCGAGCCCGAGCGCGCAGCCGAGGACCTGGCCTGCCGCAAGGCGCGCGCCGTGGCCCGGCGTCGCGCGGACGAGTCCCTGCTCGTGATCGGGTCCGACACGATCGTGGCCCTGGACGGCAGCCCGGCGCGGCTGCTGGGCAAGCCCGGGACGCCTGAAGAGGCGCGGGCGATGCTCGAGGCCCTCTCGGGCTCCCGCCACAGGGTCGTGACCGGGGTCTGTGTGCTGCGCACGGCGGACGGAGCCGAGCGCTCGGCCTTCGAGCGCACCTGGGTCAGCATGCGCGCGATCAGCGCGGCCGAGGTCGAGGCCTACGTCGCCTCGGAGGAGTGGCGCGGGAAGGCCGGGGGCTACGCCATC
>JAJFFA010000359.1 GCA_021776885.1 Planctomycetota bacterium | reverse complement strand
CCCCGCAGCGGCTCTCTTGCACCTCGCCAGGTGGCGAGCGCTCAGCTCAAAGCCGGAAGGACTGCGTGAAGACCGGCCGGGTCTTCCGCTCTGCCCATGGTTCCCGGTTCGGCGGCCGCGCGGCTCTCGAGGCCAGCGCCGGCCACACGCTCGAGAGCGCGGAGCTCACTTGAACGCACGCGACCGTCTCGAGCCGCTTCAGCTGCGCGTGCAGTGGGTCATGCGGAAGCAGGGGGAGCGGCAGCGCCGGACTCAGCGCACAGCCACACCCGGCTGCGAGCCGCTCGCCCACGGGCGACTCCGGCTCCGGCTCGGGCTCGTCCCCGGCGTCCTCCGAACAGCAGGAGGCCAGGGCAGGAGCGGCCTGCGCTGCGCAGCAACAGCTGGCCGCATCCCCAGAGGACACCTGACACCACGCAGAAGACGCCAGCGGCTGCAGCACGAGGTGCACCACAGCGAAGAGTGCGATGAGCAGGGTGTGTCGGAGGCGCGGGGGCATGGAGGGCCGTAAGGGATAGGCTATCGAAAGGATTCGCACACCACCCGCAGATCTTTCTCTACAGGATTGCCGGCCCCTTCCGTGATCGGCCCTTCGCGGGCCCTCAACGCGGCGTTGAGGCGAATCTCTGCTAGCGGAAGACGACAGCCACGCCGGGGTAATCCGCGATCAACACCCGTCACAAGGGCTTCGGGTGGTGCGCGACTCCGTACCGGCGGACGAACTCGGGGACCGCGTTCAGGCGCTCGTAGCGCCGCCGCAGGGATCGCCCCAGGTCGAAGTAGGCCTCGACGCGCCCGCGGCACGTCGGGGCTCCGCAAAGGCAGGTGCTCAGCGGAGGCTCGACGAGCAAGCAGGTCGAATAGTCGAACGTCAGTTCTTCGCCCCGAGCGATGTCCCTGAACGCGACGAGCTCGAGCCCCTGCGGCGTCCCGCGCAGCACGCAGTTCGGGTTACAGGAGTGGTTCACGTAGTCGTCGACCCCGCCCGAGGCGCCCAGGAAGAGATCCTCCCCGACCTGAATCGTGTGCGTGAAGTCCGTGATCTCGAAGGGGCGCAGGTGCGGCCCTTCGAAGGTCAGCACGCTCTCACCACGCCGATACTCACGCGAGACGAAGACACCGACGCCCGTCTTTCCGGTCTCCCGGAGGACGAGCTCCCGCACCTTGGAGTTGTTCACGTTCTTGCCCGCCGAACGGGCGTGCGCAAAGGTTAGAAGCGCGGACCGGCACCGACCGGCTCGCGCAGGCGCGCCATGTACGACTTGCCCGGGCAAAGTGCACCAAGAAAAGCCCGAATCAGTTGGACGGGCTGCCCGCCCCGGAGGATCTTCTCCCTCCCCCCGAGGACCCCACCTGATGAACCGCCTGCGCGTCGCGTCGCTCCAGTACTTCGTACGCCCGATCCAGGACTTCTCCGACTTCCGCGACCAGGTCCGGGGCCTGGTCCGGACGGCCGCCGACTACGGCTGCCAGCTGCTGGTCTTCCCGGAGTACTTCACCATCCAGCTCCTGACCCTGGGAGACATCGAGCGCCCCATGGTCGAGCAGGTCAGATGGCTCGCCGACTGGGGTCCGAAGTTCAAGGAGCTGATGGGCGGCCTGGCCGCGGAGTGCCACATCCACATCGCCGCCGGGACCATTCCGACCCGCAGCGAGGCCACGCCGGAGCGCCTCTACAACGAGTGCTTCTTCTTCGGCCCGGACGGCACCTTCGGGTCGCAGCCCAAGCTGCACATGACGCGCTTCGAGAAGGACGTCTGGAAGGTGAGCCCCGGCAAGGGCCTGCGGCTGTTCGACACGGAGTTCGGGCGCGTCGCAATCGCCATCTGCTACGACGTCGAGTTCCCGGAGATCGCGCGCGCCGCCGCGCGTCAGGGGGCCGTCCTGCTGATCGTCCCCAGCTACACGGACGACCGCCAGGGATTCCTGCGCGTGCGCTACTGCGCCCACGCACGCACCATCGAGAACCAGATGTTCGTGGTCCACTCGGGAACCGTCGGGTCACTCCCGATGGTGCCGGCAGTGTCGCTCAACTACGGCCAGGCCTCGATCCTCACACCCAGCGATTTCTCGTTCGCCCGCGACGGCATCCTCGCCGAGGGCGTCCCCAACCAGGAGTCGATGGTCATCGGCGAGCTCAATCTCGGGCTGCTGCGCTCGAGCCGCTTCCGCGGAACCGTCCTGCCCCTGCGGGACAGCCGTCGCACCGCCGAGCTCGTCGCCGAGACCCAGGTCGTGTCGCTGATCCCCGCGGGCGGGGATGCCGCCGCGCCGCACAAGAAGAAGTCGCTGCGCTCCAGGATCACGATCCGCAGCACCCAGGAAGGAGACTTCGCCGGAATCCGTGACCTGGCCCGGCTGATCTATCCGGACATCGCGCCCTGGAGCGACGAGCAGCTGGGAGCCCACCTCGCGATCTTTCCCCAGGGCCAGTTCGTCGCGGTGGACACGAGCTCCGACCAGATCGTCGGGATGTGCTCAGGGCTGATCATCGACTGGGACCGTTACGACGCTGGCCTCGACTGGTCCGGCTTCACGGCGGCCGGATCGTACTCGAACCACGATCCGGTCGATGGCGGCACGCTCTACGCGGCCGACGTCATGGTGCGGCCGGGCCTGCAGGGGCACGGAATCGGCAAGCGCCTCTACCGCTCCGGGCGCTTCGGCCTCGCGCGCCAGATCGGACTCAGACGCATCCTCGCGGGCTCGCGCCTGCGCGGCTACCACCGTTACTCGTCGAAGATGTCGGCCGAGGACTACGTGATCGAAGTGATCCACGGGCGGCTCAACGACCCCACGCTCTCGTTCCAGCTGAAGCAGGGCTTCCACGTCCTCACCGTCAAGGGTGGGTTCTTCCAGGGCGATCCCGAGAGCGAGGGCTGGACCGCGGTCATCGAGTGGCTCAACGCCGACGTGGCGGAGCCGAAGGACTACGATCAGGGTGACGCCCGGTATCGGGTACCGCGCATCGAGCAGCCGCCCGAGACCAGCACGTCGTGACCCGCCCGCAGCTCGGAGCGCCCCCACCCAGACGGCTGCTGTTCGCCGCGCTCTACTTTGCCGAAGGGGCGCCGATCGCATCTGGTGGGCGCTCCCGGTGTGGCTGCGCTCCGCGGGAGCTTCGCCGGGCGAGATCGCGCGCCTGGTGTCATGGGTGGCTTGGCCGTGGGCCTTGAAGTTCCTCTGGGCGCCCCTGGTCGACCTGCTGCGCACCCCGCGTTTCGGGTTGCGAGGCTGGATCCTCACGAGCCAGGGAATGATGGCGGCGACTCTCGTTCCGCTGCTCTTCATCGACGTCAAGCACGCGGGTGCGCTCCTGGTAGCCGTGCTGCTGATGCACGCCGTCGCGGCAGCGACCCAGGATGCCGCCATCGACACGCTGGCCGTGCTGAGCGTGCCGGCCGAGGAGCGCGGGGCGATCAACGGCTGGATGCAGACCGGGATGCTGGCCGCCCGTGCCCTCTTCGGCGGCGGCGCGGTCCTGCTCGCGAGTCGCATCGGCGACCGGGGAGTCGTCCTCTTGCTCATCGCGGCGATCCTCCTACCGGCTGTCCTGGCCTGGGCCTGGGCCGGCGAAGGCTCCCGCGCGCAGCCCCGCCCCAGCGCCAGCGAGTACCTGCGGTCCCTGCGCAGCACCCTCGCGCAACGGGGGTTCTGGTCGGGCCTCGTGCTCGCCGCCACGGCCGGAGCCGGCTTCGAAGGGCTCGCCTCCCTGGCGGGACCGCTGCTCGTGGACTGTGGGGCCAGCGAGGACACGGTCGGGTTCTTCTTCCTCGTCCCGGCCGTCCTGCTGATGGCCCTCGGTGCGCTGCTCGGCGGCTGGGCATCCGACCGTTTCGGTCGGCGACGGGCGACTCTCCTCGGCGAAGGAGCCGCAGCGCTGTGCGTGCTCGCCGTGGGGCTCGCGGCCTGGTCCGTGCGGCCCCTCGACGACGGAGCCCCGGTGCTCGACCTCGTCGCGCCGAGCGCGGACCGTTTCCTCGTGCTGCTCGGGCTCGTCTACTTCGCCGCGGGGTTCGCGACGGCCGCCCTCTACGGACTCCTGATGGACCTGGCCGATCCCGCCGCGGCGGCCACGCAGTTCTGCGCCTTCATGGCCGGGATCAACCTCTGCTACATCTGGTCGACGCGACTGCTCGGCTCCACGGTAGACAGCCTCGGGTACGGGCCGGGAATCGTCCTCGGTGGAGCGGCGTCCCTGGCCGCACTGCCCCTGCTCGCCTGGGTGCGACCGACGGCAGGGGCCAGCGAACTCGTCCGGCCCTGACGACGCAAGTGTCTAGCAGGCCTCTGTGAGAAGGCCCTTCCAGTCAAGGGTGTGGTCTACGTTCTTCATGGTCGCCTTGGCGACGCTGTCAGAGGGTGTCTCGTACCCGCAGGCGTCTGTTCGCACTCTGATCGAGCTCTTGGCTCGGGTGCA
>JAJFFA010000358.1 GCA_021776885.1 Planctomycetota bacterium | reverse complement strand
CATCCCGCCGACTGGCTCGAGCTGGCGCGGATCAGCCTGGGCGGGCTCGGGCGGCGCCCCTTGCCGGCGCTCCTGCTGCTGCTCGTGCTCTGCGCGAGCCTCGCCGCCCACGGCGCCCTGCGCCGCGCGCTGGCGGAGTGCGACGCCGCGGTGCGGCGCTACAAGACCGACTCCTTCGGCCAGACCCTGCGCGCCCTGGGGATCACGGTGCTGCTGGCCCTGCGTCTGCCCCTGGCCATGTGGACCCTGGGCTGGTTCCTGGTCACACCCGCCGAGCAGACCGGCCTCGGGATCGCCGTGGGGCGCGCCCTCGAGCACGGGGCCGCGCACCTGTTCGGGCTCGAGGCCCTGCGCCTCCTGGTGCGCGACAAGGGGCTCGGCGACGGGCACTTCCACTGGCCGGTCAAGCTGCGCCAGAGCATCCAGCGCAACCTGCGCGTCCTGTTGCTCGTCGGCTTCCCGGCCATGCTGGTCACCCTGGTCTACGAGCAGCAGCCCGCCGAGTGGCGCGACTCCGTGGGGCGCATCGCCTTCCTGGTCGCCATGGGCGCCCTGGCGGTGTTCCTGGGCCGCCTGGGGCGACCGAGCGGGCCCCTGCGCAGCGAGTTGCAGCGCAGCGTGCCGGGCGGACTGCTCACGCGCCTGGCCGTGCTCTGGGCGCCGCTCCTGGGCGGCCTGCCGGTGGTCTTCCTCCTGGCCTCGGCCCTGGGCTACGCCTACACGGCGCAGCGCTTCTCCGAGCTCTTCCGGCTGACCCTGATCTTCCTCTTGGCGGTGGTGCTGGTCGATGCCCTGCTGCGGCGCTGGCTGTTCACCACGCGTCGCACCCTGGCGATCGAGCAGGCGCGGCTGCGCGCGGCCCGCGCCCAGGAGCAGGCGGAGGGCGGCGACGAGCTGCGCGAGTCTGCGGGCCTGGACGAGGACTCGGTCGACATCCCGCAGGTGGGGGCCCAGACCCAGCAGCTGTTCAAGAGCGGGATCACCTTGACGGTGGTGCTCGGGATCTACGCCATCTGGACCTCGACCCTGCCCGCGCTCTCGGTGCTCGAGCGGGTCCAGGTCTGGCCGCGGGTGCAGCTGGTCTCCGCGTCGGAGGCGGAGGAGGCCCAGGATCTGCCGGCCGCGGTCGAGCGCTACCTGGCGAGTCCGGAACCGGCCCCCGCGGGGGGAGCGGCTGCGGAGGGGGCGCCCGCGGACCTCGCGTTCCTGCCCGGAGCCCTCGCCGCGGCCCAGCCCGCCCAGGCCCAGCCCCATGTGATCACCCTGGCGGGGGTGATCGTGGCCTTGCTGCTGCTCTTCCTGACCCTGATCTCGGCCCGCAACCTCCCGGGGCTGATCGAGATCGGCCTGCTGCAGAAGCTGCCCATGGACAGCGGCGCGCGCAACGCGATCGCGACCCTGGTGCGCTACGGCATCGGAGCCGTGGGGATCACCGCCATGTTCGGCGCGGTCGGCGTGGGCTGGTCGCAGATCCAGTGGCTGGCGGCGGCCCTGACCTTCGGCCTGGCCTTCGGCCTGCAGGAGATCTTCGCCAACTTCGTCTCGGGCCTGATCATCCTGATCGAGCGCCCGGTGCGCATCGGCGATCTGGTCACGGTGGCCGGGGTCGAAGGCCGCGTGACGCGCCTGCACATGCGCGCCACGACGATCATGGACTACGACCGGCGTGAGCTGCTGGTGCCGAACAAGGAGTTCATCACCGGCAGCCTGATCAACTGGACCCTGTCGGACCCGGTCACCCGCGTCGTGCTGCAGGTGGGCATCGCCTACGGCTCGGACACGCGCCTGGCCCACAAGCTGCTGCGCGCGGCGGCGGCCAGTCAGCCCAACGTCCTCAGCGACCCGGCGCCGAGCTCGGTCTTCCGCAAGTTCGGCGACAGCACCCTCGACTTCGAGCTGCGCGTCTACCTGCCCGAGCGCGACTTCTGGCCCCAGGTGGTCGACGGTCTGAACACGGCGATCGACGACACCTTTGCCGAGGCGGGCATCGAGATCGCCTTCCCGCAGCGCGACATCCACATCCGCTCGGGAGGCCAGGAGGCCCCGACCTAGCCGGCCTGTCCCGAACCTCGCCGGCGGTCGGCCGCGCCGGTGAAACGCGCAAGCCTCTGGCCCCAGCACCCCCCCTGCACGAGAGGCCTGACTGAGGCGGCGATCCGGGAAGCCTCGTCGGCGCCCCGCGCCCCGGAATCGCGGAAGGTCGGGTCACTCCCGGCGTCGCCAGGGTGTGCCGCACCTGACCTTCCCGCAGCGCTGCTCCTCGCCTGCGCTTTCCTGGCCCTCGCCTCCGCCATCGAGCTAGCCCTGCGCGGCCGCAAGGCCTGGCGCTGGAAAGGCAGCTTGATCCTGATCGGCTGCGCGCTGCTCGGCGCGGGGTGCGGGACCTTGATCGACGTGCTGCACGTGCGCCTCTCGCCGGACTACTTCGTCCACGGCAAGGGCCTCGCGCCAGGGCCGGGCCTCCACGCCGCCGCCGCGACCCTCGGCGCCCGGGCCGGCACGGGCGCCGGCGTCCTGGTCGGCGTCGTCCTCACCTACTGCGCACGTCCCGCGCGAGAGCGCGCCCCCTTGCCCCTCACCCGGGTGGCTCGGATCGCCCTCCAGCCCCTCGCCTACGCCGCCTGCGGTGGGCTCCTGGGCCTGGCCCTCGGCTTCGGCCCCATGCCCGTCCGGTGGATCGGCGGCTACGCGACCCGGGTCGATGCGGCGTCGCGCTCCGCGTTCCTCGCCGTTTGGGCGGCGCACCTGGGCCTCTATCTGGGCCTCGGGCTCGGGACGCTGCGCGCTCTCGCCAGCCTGCGTCGCGTGCAGCGATCCACCATCTAGGGCAACCAGGTCGCGAGCAGGCCCTGCCAGGCGTCGAAGGCCGTGGTCGGGTAGCCCGACTTCGGCTTCAGGCGCGGGAGGGCCTGGGAGGGGCCCGCGCGCCACACGCCGCCCTGGCCGGTGGAGATGCTGAAGGCTTCGCCGCGGGCGGTCTTGGGGCCGAAGGTGATGCACCAGCCGACCCGGCGCTCCTCGACCGCGCCCAGGAAGTCCGCGGCCGCGCGGTTGGCGTCCGGGTGGTAGCGCACCGTCAGCCAGGGCTCGCGCACCTCGCCCTCGATCACACGGAAGCCGATCTCGACGTCGCGGGTCACCAGGGGGGCAGGGTAGTAGCCGCTGCTCGGGAGGCTCACGCGGCAGGTGTCCCCGCGGATGCGGAAGCGCCCCTCGAGGGTGGTGCCCTTGACGACGAAGCGGCCCTGGGCGCTCTTCGTTTCGGCGTTCGCTTCGAGCTCCTGGGTAGGGACCTCGGACCAGGAGGCGACGTCCTCGAGCCAGGCGAGCATGCCCGCGATGTTCGGACCCTCTTCGAGGAAGCTCGCGGCCAGGGGCTCCAGGCGCTGTGCGGCCTCGCGCGGGTTGCCGGGCCGCGGGCCGCCCAGCGCGGCGCTGCGCGGGGCCGGCGCCTGGGCGCTGCGCGCAGCCGCGCGCGGGCGTTCTGGCTCCGAGGTGGGGCCTGCGCCCTCAGCCGGCGGCCGGGGCGAGGCCTCGTGGCTCAGGAGCTCGAGGTCGTCCGGGGAGTAGGCCGCGCCGGCGCTCGAGCGCGACCAGAGCCAGGCCAGGCTGGCGCCCAGGCCCAGGACCAGGGCCAGAATCAGGAGGGAGCGGGCGGACGACACGGGCTCCATCCTACCTCGCCGCCTGCAGGCCCCCTAGAATGCCCGGGATCGGCACCCTCCGTCCGAGACGCCATGAGCCTGACCCGATTCCAGTCCGAGAACGCCGCGACCGACGACCTGCAAGAGGGGCGTCCGCGGGTGCACCTGGTCACCTTCGGGTGCCAGATGAACAAGTACGACAGCTTGCTGGTCGAAGGGCGCTTCCGCGCCGCCGGCTGGGAGACCACGGGCGAGATCGCGGAGGCCGACGCCGTCTTGTTCAACACCTGCAGCGTGCGCGACCACGCCGAGGAGCGCACCTGGTCCTGGGTGGGGGAGCTCAAGCGCGTCAAGCGCGAGCGCCCGGAGCTGGTCATCGGCGTCCTGGGCTGCATGGCCCAGCGCGTGGGGGAGGACATCTTCCGCCGCGCCGGGCACGTCGACGTGGTCGCCGGCACGCGCCAGTTCCAGCGCCTGCCGCAGATGGTCGACGAGGTGCGCGCGCGGCGCGCCAACCCGGACATCGTGCGCGCCCGGGACATGCGCCTGCTGGCCACGGACATGGCCGAGGACGTGATCGTCGACCGCTCGCGCGAGGTCTACACCGGCGGACGCAGCGGCTACCTGGCGGTGATGCGCGGCTGCGACCTCTCGTGCACCTACTGCATCGTGCCGACCACCCGCGGCAAGGTGCGCTCGCGCCCCGTGGCCGACCTGGTCGAGGAGGCGCGCTGGATGGTGGCCCAGGGCTGCCAGGTGATCACCCTCCTGGGCCAGACCGTCAACAGCTACGGCGAGGACTTCCCGGCCCCGGGCGCCGGCGCGCCGCGCGGCCTCGGCCGCCAGGGCCGCCCCGGCCTGGCCGATCTGCTCTACGCCCTGCAAGAGGTCGAGGGGCTCGAGCGCATCCGCCTCGTCACCCTGCACCCCTCCTACGTCACCCCGGCCTTCGCGCGCTCGATCGCCGAGTGCGACAAGGTCGACCGCTTCCTGCCCCTGCCCGCCCAGGCCGGCTCGGACGCGCTGCTGAAACGCATGAAGCGCGGCTACACCCTCGACCTCTACCGCCGCCGCGCAGACATGCTGCGTGAGGCCGTGCCCGACATCGAGCTGGGCAGCGACTGGATCGTCGGCTTCTCGGGTGAGACGGACGCGGACTTCGACGGCAGCGAGACCTTCCTGGCCGAGCAGGGCTTTGCCGTGAACTACATCTTCAAGTACGACCCGCGCCCCGGCACCTCGGCCGACGAGCGCCTGGCCGACGACGTGCCCGAGGCGCTGAAGAAGGAGCGCAACCAGCGGCTGCTCGCGACGGCCGAGCGCGTGCAGCTCCTGCGCTTCGAGGCCTGGCGCGGTTGCAGCGTCCAGGCCTTCGTCGAGTCGGTCTCCGAGCGCGACCCGCGCGTGCTCATGGGCCGCACCTTCCACGGCCTGCCCGTCTCCTTCGAAGGCCCGCCGGAGCTCGTCGGCA
>JAJFFA010000357.1 GCA_021776885.1 Planctomycetota bacterium | reverse complement strand
GGCGTGCGATGTCTCCGGGGTCCGCCCGGCCCGGGCCGGGGTCGACGGGCTGCGCGGGGTCGGGGAAGTCGCGTCGGCGGTGGACCAGGTAGGCGTCGACCTGGGCGCGCAGGGCGTCCGTGGCTCCCTCGTCCAGATCCTCGTCGAGGCAGAAGTAATGCGCGGCCAGCAGCGCGGCACCGTGGTGCCCCCGGGCCCAGCCGTGCTCGTGGGCGCGGCTCAGGGCGACGAGGCCCAGGTCGAGGTACTGGCCACCCAGTCCCGCGTTGCCCGCCTGCGCGTTGCCCGGAGGACTGCCCCGGGTACCGCCCAGCGTGAGCGAGCCGGCCGCGAACCCCGGACCGAGCAGGGCCGCACCCGCGGCGCACTTCAACACGTCTCGTCGTCTCGCCATGGCACCTCACCTTCCACGGAGAAAGTTCCAGCCGGTCTGAAACGCGCGTCTCCGCTTGCTGATGACTGGGCAGAGCGCCGCGCACTTGCGCTACGCCGCCCGTCGAACCGATCCCGGGAAGGTCCCCACGGACCCCCCCGAACGCCAGGACCACTCTCCATGAAACGCTCGAGCTTCACCCGTCCCTCCCGGGTTTCCCTGGCCGTCACGTGCGCAACCCTTACCGCAGTCCCGCTGTGGGCCGGGGGCGGGACCAGCGGCTGGACCGAGCGCGTCAGCTTCGCGGCGAACGGGGCTCAGCTGGCCTTCGACGCGGACTCCCCGCAGGTCTCGGCGGACGGGAGCGTCGTCGCCTTCGCCACCCGGGACGCCCTCGTGCCGGAGGACACGAACGACGCCTTTGACGTCTACATCTTCGAGCGCGCGACGGGCGTGATCACGTGCGCCAGCGTCGATGTCTACGGGGACGCGGGGAACGGGGACTCGGCGGCCCCGGCGCTGTCGGCGAACGGGCGCTACGTCGCCTTCCAGAGCGGCGCGGACAACCTGGGCGGGATCGACCAGAACTTCGCCACCGACGTCTACGTCCGTGACCTCTTGAATGGCACGACGCGCATCGCCTCGGGGGCCAACGGGAGCGTCTTCGCGGCCCACGGGAGCTCCTACTCCGCCGCGATCTCGGCCAGCGGACGCTACGTGGCCTTCCAGAGCTCGGCCGACGACTTCGTGCCCGGAGACACGAACTTCAATTACGACATCTACATCCACGACCTCGACACGGGGACCCTGACCCGTGCCTCCATGGGCTTCGCGGGGGAACCGACACAGCACTGCGGGGACCCCTCCATCTCCGCGGACGGCCAGCGCGTCGTCTTCGATAGCTCGGCGCCCAACCTGGTCCCCGGGGATGGGAACGGCACGACGGATGTCTTCCTCTTCGACGCCGCCCTGGGCAGCTTGCAGGCCGTGAGCCGGAATCCCGGCGGCACGACGGCCTCCGGCAGCTCCTACGCAGCGCGGATCTCAGCGGATGGGGAGCGCGTGGTCTTCGTCAGCACCGCCGACGACGTGGACCCCCGTGACTCGAACGGGGTGGGGGACGTCTACCTGGCGCGGCTCGACTTCGGCTCCCTCGAGCTGGTCTCCTTGACGCCGACGGGCCAGGCCGGAAACGGCGTCAGTCGCTCCCCCTCGATCTCGAGCGACGGGCAGTACGCGGCCTTCCTCAGCTTTGCGACCGACCTCCTGCCCGACAGCCCGCCGCATCAAGCGGTCTACCTGCGCGAGCTCGCCAGTGGCCGTACGTGGCAGGCGGACCGGCCGGACGGCGCGCTCCTGACCAGCGGCAGCGCGGCCTACTTCACCAGCGTCAGCAACGGGGGGCGCTTCGTGGCCTTCACCACCTCCGGCGCGGGCCTCGACGCGACGGACACCAACGGTGTGCGCGACGTCTACCTGCGCACGACGATCGAAGACCCGGAGGTCTACTGCGTCGCGAACGCCACCTCGGGTGGTTGCGTACCCTCGATCACTTCGGTGGGCTTCCCGAGCGAGCGCGACGGCGTCGAGTTCCTGATCCGCGCCGGACAGATGCCGGTGAACCGGGCCGCGATGCTCTTCTACGGCTTCAACGGCCGCGACGCCCAGCCGTTCCTGGGGGGCACCCTGTGCGTCGACGGATCGCTACGGCGCACCCCGATCCGGGTCACGACCGCCCTGGGCGCCGGACCCTGCGACGGCTTCCTGACCTTCGACATGGGCGCCTTCGCCTCCGGTGCCGAGGGCGGCAGCCCGAGCCTGCGCTTGAGCATGGCGGGGACGACGGTCAACGCCCAGTTCTGGGGCCGCGACCAGGGCAACGTGCTGCACGGCGTGTTCCTGACCGAGGCGATCGAGTTCGTCGTCGGTCCCTGACCCGCGCTGGACGCAGCCGACTCGTCGCCCAGGAGCAGGGCCGGGTCGAGGCCCCGGGGCAGGTCTCCGCGGGCGAAGGCGACCCGGGGCCCGCGGGCGGCGAGGGTGCGGGCCGGACCGTCCGCGCTCCAGGCGGTGCCGAGGGCGCGGACCAGGGCGTCCGCACCGCGGGCGTCCTCGAGCTCGATGCGGAAGGCGGCCGGATCCCGTGGTAACGCGTGGGCGCCTGCCGCGTACCTCCGGGCTGCCTGGCTGCCCCCTCTGCCCGCCCCCGAACGGACGCCTCCATGCTGCTCCCCCTCGCCCTCGCAGGCCTGCTCGCTCTCCAGTCACCCGCCGTGGAGGCCCTGCGCGCGCGCCAGGCCGCGGACGTACACTACGCGGCGCGCAACTGGGTCGAGGCCGCCGCCGCCTACGCCGAGTTGAGCGAGTCCCCGCCCCTGGCGGCACGCTGGGACGGCGAGCTCTGGCGCCGCTTCGGGATCGCCCTGTTCATGAACGGGGAGTACGCCGCGGCCGGCGAAGTCCTCGAGCGGGCCCTCGACCTCGGGCTGCGCTCCACGGCCCGAGCGCAGTACGCCCTGGCCAGCAGCGCGGCCCGTTGCGGCGACGCGGATGCGGCCTTCGACGCCGTCGACGCAAGCCTTGCAGCACGCCTGGATGAGCGCGCGTCCCTCGACCGCGACGCCAGCTTCGCCGACCTGCACGGGGACCCCCGCTGGGCGCAGCGCAGTGCGCTGCTCCCCGAGCAGGACTGGGACCACACGACGGGCTGGCGCCACGACCTCGACTTCCTGGTGCGCGAGGCCCAGCGCATGCACGCGGGTCCCGCCCGCCCGGCCTTCTCGCAGGCCTTCGTCGAGGCCGCGGCCGAGCTCCACGCCGGGATCCCGGAGCTGACCAACGGGCAGATCCTGGGCGCGATGATGCGCCTCGTGGCCCTGCTCGACGACGGGCACTCGGCCATCTACGGTCCCGGCGAGGACACTCCCCTCGACTTCGAGTCGCGCTCCCTGCCCCTCGACCTCTACCTGTTCGAGGAGGGGCTGCACGTCATCGACGGTCAGGGCGAGTGGGGCGGCCTGGCCGGCGAGCGCGTGCTGCGCTTCGGGGAGCTCTCGGCAAGCGAGGTGCTCGAGCGCCTCGCTCCCCTGCGCGGCGTCGACAACCCGATGACCCTGACCTGGATGGGCCCCGAGTTCTACCTCCCG
>JAJFFA010000356.1 GCA_021776885.1 Planctomycetota bacterium | reverse complement strand
CGCTCGGCCGGCGTCCCTCGCCGCGCAGGTCCCAGGCCGCGATCAGGGCGCCGATGCCGGGATCGAAGGCGCCCTCCGTGGCCAGGTACCAGCGCTGGGCCAGGGCCAGGTCCTGGGCCAGGGCGTCCGAGAGCTGCACGGCCTGGCCCACGGGGGTCGCGTTGAGCCGCGCGAGCTCGCTGTCGTCGCGCCAGGTGGAGAGCCGCGTCTCGACGGCTTCGAGGGCCAGGAGCGCGGCCTCGCTCGCCCGCAGCAGGGCGGCCTCGTCGGGGCCGGCGAGCTCGAGCTCCAGCACCGTGCCCATGACGAAGGCCTGGCGGCGGTGGACGAGGAGCCCGTCCTCGGGGGCCGGGATGCCGAGCAGCGGCAGGCTGAGCAGGGTGCAGATCATGGGCGGGGTCGCGTCGACGCCGGGAACATAGTTGAGACTGGGTCTCAATGTCAACTAGGAATCGGCCAGAAGCGCCCCGTGGCTCGAGCGATTCCGTCAGGAGGGTGGGCGCGGCGCCAGGACCCGGGGGTAGACCGGGCCGTCGGGCGAGAGGGCAGAGTCCAGCAGGGCCTGGACCGCCCGGGCCTGGGGGACGCGCAGCTCGCTGTCCCCGACGCGCTTGATCAGCCGGCGCATCTCACGCTCCAGCTCCACGAGCCGCGTACTCGCCTCGCGCTCCAGGCCGGCGTCGCGCAGGAGCAGCACCAGCGTGGCGCCGATGACCACCCGCTCGGGCAGCTGGGCTCCCACGCGCTCGAGCAGCTCCTGGGCGCTGCGGGCCAGGGCCAGGGCCTCAGGCGCCCGCAGCTTGCTGCCCTTGCCCGCTGAGTCCGCCTGGCGCTGGCGCATGAGGCGGGCGCGCAGGGCCAGCCCCAGGGCCTCGGTGCGCGGCAGCCCGATGGACTGGGCGAGGTGCACCGCGCGGGCGACGCTGTGCCCGGCTTCGGGGCGTCCGGCCTCGCCCAGCAGCGTGCCCAGGTAGATCTGCCCCAGGGCTTCGCCACGGCGGTACTCGATCTCGCGCGCTTGCAGGATGCCCTCGCGCAGGTGCAGCTCGGCTTCGCGCTCGCGGCCGACGTCGAGGTAGAGGCGTCCGAGGCGGATCTCGGTCTCGGCCTCGAGCCGCCGCTCGCCCGCATCGCGGGCCATGCGCCGCGCGCGCAATGTGCTCTGGAAGGCGCGTCGTGGACGACCTGCCAGGCGCCAGATGCGTGCCCGCAGGAGCCAGGCGGCGGAGAGGGCGCCGCGCAGCTTGGCGGAGGGCTGCGTCGCTTCCGCGCGCTCGAGCATCGCGCGCGCGCGTTCGACCTCGCGCAGGGCGCGGTCGAGGCGGTTCTCCAGCACATCGGCGACCGCCAGGGCGAGGCGTGCCATGGCGCGGCGTGGCTCGCTCTTCGCGAGCCGCAGGGAGCGCTGCGCCAGCTCGCGAGCGCTCTCGGGCTGCCCGACGTGACCCTGCAGGTGCGCGAGCCGGAACAGGGCGTCGCTCGCCAGCTCGGCCTCCCCCGCGTCCTCGAAGGACTGGGCCGCGTTGCGCAGCATGCCGCGGGCCAACCCGTACTGGCCCGTGTTCGAGGCGAAGCGACCGTGCAGGAGGTAGATGCGGCCGATCGTGGTCGCGTCGCGCAGCGGGTCGAGGGTCAGGTCCGAGAGCTCGTCCAGCAGGTCGCGCTGGGCGCGGCGGTCCCCCAGGCGATCCGACGCGTCCGCCGCCGCTTCGAGCAGCTCGACGCGCAGGGTTGGGGGCGCGGCGGGTGCCGCCGTAGCGGCGCCCTCGTCCTCGCTCTCGTCGCCGTCGATGGCCTCGAGCCCCCAGGTCGCGAGGGTCAGCACGCGCTGCGGGTGGCCGCGGGCGGCCATGCGCCGCACCAGGTCGGGCAGGATTTCGAGCAGGGCGCTGTGCTCGCGCGCTTCGCGCAGGTGCCAGGCGCGCTCGAAGGCCTCGCGCAGCGGCGGCTCGCTGCCGGGCTCGCTGCGCAGGGCCTGGGCCGCGGCGGCATGCAGCGCGAGGCGTTCGAGCCGCGGGATCGAGCGGTAGACGGCCGAGCGCTGGGCGGGGCGCACGAAGCGGTAGCGCGCACCGACCGCCGTCAGCCATTCCGAGCGTACGAAGCCGGCCAGGGCCTGATCGACCTCGGCCTGGGGCGCGTCGGGGAAGGCGCGGCTCAGGAACTCCGGGTCGATGTGGCCGCCGACGACGGACATGCGCTGCAGCCAGCGCCGCTCGTCCCGGGGCAGGTCGCGCAGGCGCTCGGAGATGACCCGTGCCACGGAGCGCGGGAAGGGCAGCTCCTCGGGGGAGATGCGCAGTTCGAGCAGGGAGCCGGGGCCGCTGCTGGGACGCACCTCGCCGCGATCGACCAGGGTGCGCAGCACCTCGGCCAGGAGCCCCGCGCTGCCGCGGGTGCGCTCGGCCAGGACGCGCGCCAGGCGCAGGCGCGGGGCGGAGGGGTGGAAGAGGGACGAGACCACCTCGAGCACCTGCTCGTCGCTGAGCGGTCCGAGCTCGATGCGGGTCGTCGGCGCGCGGGCCTCGAGCTTCTTGCGCAGACGCTCGAGCAGGGCGTGCTCGTGCTCGCGGCTGCCCGAGCGCACGCCCAGAACCAGCAGTGCGCGTGAGTCGGCGAGGGACTCGACGAACTCGGAGAGCACTTCGAGGGTCGCCGGGCCGGCCCAGTTGACGTCGTCGAGGTGCACGACCAGGGGCTGCGCGTGGGCCAGGGCGCTGAGCCAGTCGGCCAGGGCGACGCTGGGCGAGACCTCGCTCGGTGCCCGGTGGTCGGGGTCGAGCAGGGACTCGATGGCGTCGGCCAGCCCTGGGCGCAGGAGCTTGTCGAGCAGGGCGCGCTCGCGGGGGCCGGCGGGCGTGTCCTGGGGCAGGAGTAGCCAGCGGCGCAACAGGGTGCGGATGGGTTGCGCGGGTTGCTGCTCCATCCACTCGGAGCAGCGGCCGTACAGGAACAGGGGCGGGGCGTCGCTGCGCCGAACGCGGGCGACGAACTCCGACACCAGGCGCGACTTGCCCGCACCCTGCTCGCCGAAGAGCCAGACGGCCGCGCCCCCCGCGCTCGTCGCGCGCCAGGCTTCGTGCAGGGCGGCCAGCTCGGGCGCGCGGCCGACGAAGGGCACCAGGCGCCGTCCGCGCCCGACCCCGGTGGGGTGCTCGTCCCGCGCGCCCGCGGCGATGCAGGCGCGCCACCAGCCGCTCGTCTCGCCCTGTTCGAGCAAGAGCTCCAGGGCGGCGGCGCTGGGTCGTTCGGCGGGGGTCCGGGCCAGCAGGTACTCCGTCAGCCGGTCGAAGAAGGGCGACAGCTGGGGCCACACTTCCGAGGGCGGATCGGGGTCGGCGCGGGCGATGCTCGCCAGCAGCCGTTCGCTGGTCTGCGCTGCGTCGCCGCCTGCGAAGGGGTGGCGCCCGGTGGCCAGCTCGTAGAGCAGGACGCCCAGGGCGAAGACGTCGCCGGGGGCCTCGCGCGGGTTGCCGCGGGTCTCCTCGGGGGCCAGCCAGGCCAGGCTACCGGAGGTGCCCTCCGCCCCCGCCAGCCGCTCGCCGGAGCGGCGCGCGAAGCCCAGGTCGACCAGCACCGCGTCACCGCTCGCGTCGAGGCGCA
>JAJFFA010000355.1 GCA_021776885.1 Planctomycetota bacterium | reverse complement strand
AGCACCCGGAGCACCTGCGCAAGACAGCCGAGTTCCGGATCGACTGGCGCTGGCAGGACGGCGAGTGGTTCTTCCTGATGGACCGCGAGGTGCTCAGCGGTGTCACCGCCGAAGGCGAAGCCGTCCGGCCCGTCGGGGACGGCCCCGTCCCTGGCCTGGAGAAAGAGCAATGAACCGCCAGCGGTTCATCGAGCAGGGGACTGGAGGCAGCGTCTGCCTTCAACCCCGAGAGGGCCCCCCCCTGGAGGGCCGTCGCAAGAAGGAAGAGAAGTGCACACGCGCCGTGTTCCGCGTCAGCGGGGAACGGCACGTGCGTCCGGGGGGTTCGGGCCTGGCTCGCGTCCCTTGAATTGATACCCGTTTCCACGAGAGAAATCCCTTTTAGGAGTCAGTGACAATGAAAGTCCTGCGATTCGTTACCGCTGCGGCGCTGACGGCGAGCCTGGTGGCCCCGGCCACCCTGGCCGACGGCCGCAACCCTGGTAGCGCGCTCATCTACACGGTCCACCGTTCGGGTCTCCCGAACAACGGTGGCGGTGGCGGTGGCGTGCCGTTCTTCACCGTGATCTCGGTCACAAACACCAACGTCCAGCCGGCCACGCCGAGCAGCTTCGGCGGCTCGACGCTGGTGCACTACGAGTACGCCAACGTGACGGCCAACCCGAACGGCGACCCCTGCCGTCCGCTCGGCTGCAACATCTTCAACCGGCGCGAGCTCTTGACCCCGGCCGACACCCTGTCGGTCATGACCGGCTGCCACAACGCCGCCGCGAGCCCGGGTCAAGAGGGCTACCTGGTTATCTCCGCCGAGGACCCGGCGCAGTTCGGCGTCGCTTGGGGCCACGACTACCTGCTGGGCTCCGAGATGGTCCTGTCCGCCTCGGGCGTCGTCTACAGCATCAACGCCGTTCCCTTCGAGGCCCGCGTGGCCGAAGGGCACGATACGGATGTCAACGGCAACGGCCAGCTCGACTTCGACGACAACGAGTACGAGGGCGTCCCTGACCACCTCTACGTCGACTCGTTCATCGCCCTCGCCGGCTCCCAGCTGGCGCTCCTGAACCTGACTGGCGACGACACGGACATCAACACCGTGAGCTTCACCGTCTGGAACGACAACGAGTTCCCCCTTTCCGCCACCAAGCAGTTCAACTGCTGGTTCGACGTTCCGCTGGCTACGCTCTCCCCGCTGTTCACGGAGAACTTCCTGCAGAACTCGACGCCCCACGACACCGACGAGCTCGACGTTCGTTGCACGGGCACCGGCCTCTACGAGACCGGCTGGGCACGGATCGACAGCATCGCGGTCCGCACCACGGGTGGCCTTCCGGTCTCCGATGACGGCGCCATGCTCGGCTCCATCACCGCGGGCAACCGCACCGACTTCGACGGCGGTCGCCTCCTCTGGGAGAGCAACGACAAGCAGTTCAACGGATCTGCCTTCGCTCCGTGATCGCGGAGGCAGGCCCTCGCTCTCCTGACGGGGGCCGGGCCTGCCGAGCATGAAAAGGAACGGGGAGCCGGACCTCTGGTCGGGCTCCCCGCTCCCGTTTCTTGGCGCCCCGCCTGGCGCCTGGTCGGTCTTCAGCGCAGGTCGTTGCCGTCCTCGAGCTCTGCCAGCACGACAGGAATGCTGAGCTCCTGGCCGCGACGCCAGACATCGATCATGACCCGCGTCCCCGGGTCGGTCTCGGCCACCGCGTTGCGCACATCCTTGACCTCGACCACGCGCTTGCCCTGCACGGCGACGATCACGTCTCCGCGGGTCAGGCCGGCCGCCGCGGCGGGATCGTCTCGCACGCTCTGGATCGACACGCGGCTCTCCCCGGAGAAACCCCGGAAGGGCTGGCTGCCAGGATCGAAGTCGACCAGGTTGACTCCCAGGTAGCCGCGGCGCACGAAGCCCTCGCGGCGCAGGTCGCGCACGATCTTGCGCACCATCCGCGCGGGGATCGCGAAGCCGATCCCCAGGGTGCCACTCTCGAGCACCGAGACGGCGGTGTTGATCCCCACGACACGTCCGTCCAGGTCGACCAGCGGGCCACCGCTGTTGCCCGGGTTGATCGCGGCGTCAGTCTGGATGAAGTCCTCGTACTCCGCGATCTGCAGGTCCGCGCGCCCGGTCCCGCTGACGATGCCGGCGGTGGCCGTCATGCCCAGGCCGAAGGGGTTGCCCATGGCCAGGACCCACTCGCCAACGGCCACGTCCGCACCCTCGTCCAGGGGAGCGGCGACCAGATCGTCCGCGTCGATCTTGAGCACGGCCAGGTCCGTCTTGGAGTCCGTACCCAGCACGGTCGGCCGATAGGTGCGCCCGCTGGCGAGCTTGACCTCGAGGCTGCTCGTGCCGCGTACGACGTGGTGGTTCGTGACGATGATCCCGTCGCTGTCGATGATCACGCCCGAGCCCTGGTTGGCCCGCGAGCGGCCGCCGCGCTCGACGCGCCCGACGATGCTGACGACAGCCGGCCTCAGGTTGGCGCTGACCTCCTGGAACGTCTGGGAGAAGTCCCGCGCCCCCGGGGCGGGGGCTTCGAGCCGGCGCCCCGCGGCGATTCCCACGCTCACCAGGCAGGCTGCGAGGGTGATCTGTGCGCTTTGTCCCAATCTCATCCGGACTCCTTGGCAAGGACTATCGAAAGGCACCCCACGGCGACTCGGCGCGTGGGGGCCAGCTGGGGCGCGGGGCCGTATTTCACGGCACCCGATTCGAACCCTACGACAGGTAGGCCCAAGCCTGCCGACACGGACGGGCTGAGGCCGTGATTACCAGAACGTTTACGGGGTCACAACGTGACCCGTGCTCAATGCCCACGGGTCTCCTGCCCGGACCCTGCTACAATTCCGCGAACGGTCCTCCCAAAACCCCCGCGGGGTCCGTATGCCTGGTCGCCCATCCCTGGAGCCCCGCCTCGGGGGATGGAACTCCTAGACCGATCACCCCCTTGCACACCTGCTCATCATGAAGCGAATCTTCCTCACCCTTGCCCTGGCCACCCTGGCCGGGACCGCGTCGGCCCAGGATTGTCCCAAGGCCAAGAGCGCCTCCAGCGCCGCGGCCGCCGTCGTCGCTGACACCACCAAGCCCGCTTGCAGCTCCACCAAGGCCGCCGTCGTCGCCACCGGTCAGAGCTCCTGCAGCTCGAAGGTCGCCGTCGTCGCTGACACCACCAAGGCCGCCTGCAGCTCCGCCAAGGCCGCCGTCGCGTCTGCCGACCAGAGCTCCTGCAGCTCGAAGGCCGCCGTCGTCGCTGACACCACCCAGGCCGCCTGCAGCTCCGCCAAGGCCGCCGTCGTCGCCGACACCACCAAGGCCGCCTGCAGCTCCGCCAAGGCCGCCGTCGTCGCCGACAGCACAAAGTCCGCCAGCAGCGCCACCCAGGTCTCCGTCGTCGCTGACACCACCAAGGCCGCCTGCTGC
>JAJFFA010000354.1 GCA_021776885.1 Planctomycetota bacterium | reverse complement strand
GGTCCTCCTCTGGCGCGGCGCCGACCTTCATCTTGAAGTGCGTCCAGCCAGCGTCGATGCCCTCGCGCACCAGGCGCTGGACCTTGGCGTCGTCGTAGCCGAGCCAGCCGACGGAGGTGGTGTAGGCGGGGTAGCCGCGGGCCTCGAGCTCGGCGACGCGCTCGGCCTTGCCCTGCTCTCCGGCCTCGAGCAGGGCCAGGGCCTGCCGCGGCGTCAGGGCATCCGATAGATAGCGCCAGTCGATGGTCCCGACCAGCTCCTCGGGGCTGAGATCGACCACCAGGCGCCAGAGGGGTTTCTCCTCGACCTTGGCCCACAGGTCCCAGACGGCGTTGACCACGGCGGCCGTGGCCAGGTGGATGACCCCCTTCTCGGGCCCGACCCAGCGCAGCTGGGGCTCGCTGGTCAGGCTGCGCCAGAAGCCGGCGAAGTCGCGGGTGATCGAGCCCAGGCTGCGGCCCACGACGAAGGGGGCCAGGGCGCGGGCCGCGGCGACGCACAGCTCGTTGCCGCGTCCGATGGTGAAGGCCAGGCCGCAGCCCGCGGCGGCGCCGCCCTCCGTGGCCAGGGTCACGTAGGCCGCGGAGTAGTCCGGATCCGTGTGCATCGCATCCGAGCCGTCGGCCTGCTCCGAGGTGGGGAAGCGGACGTCCGTCGCCACGAGGGCGGTGATCAGCAGGTCGTCGTGGTGTCGCACGGGCGTAGGGTACGACTTCTCTTCATTCCGCGGGTGCGTGCGGCCGAGGAAGGGGACGGCCCCCCCGGTCACACGCGCGCATCCGGATCATGACACGAAGAGAAGTACGCCCGCTCCACCTCGCCCTGCTCCTGACCTGCTGCCTCGCCGCCTGCGGCGATGAAGAAGAAGCGCAGGAGGTCCAGGGGCCCCAGGTCTCCTTCGCCAGCTCCGTGGCCCAGGCGGGCGAGGGCAGCAGCGTCTCCGTGACCGTGCGGCTCTCCACTGGCGCGGTGCTGGCCCAACCGGTCGAGGTCACGGTCCGCGACGGCGGCGGCAGCGCCACGCCCGGGGTGGACTACAGCAGCTTCGCCGACCAGCTCTTGACCTTTCCCGTGGGGTCGCTGAACGGGGCGCAGCAGAGCGTGTCGGTCACCCTCTCGAGCGATGCAGCGATCGAGGGTGCGGACGAGACCCTGGTGCTGAACCTGGTGGACGCCGTCGGGGCGACGGTGCCCGGTCCGACCCACACGATCTCGATCGGTGACGACGACGTCGCCGCCCTGCGCTTCGCCGCGGGGCTGGCCACGGACGTGTCGGAGACCGACGGTTCGGTCGACGTCACGGTCGAGCTGGCTCTCGACCCCGGTGAGACCCTCGAGACGGACCTCGACTTCGACATCCTGGTCACCTCGGGCAGCGCCAGCGCCGGCGACGACTACAGCTTTCCGAGCCAGACCCTGTCTTTCAGCGCGGGGGCCATGGACGGGGACTCGCGCAGCGTGCCCCTGTCCCTGGTCGACGACGTGGAGCTCGAGTCCGCGGAGACCCTCGTGATCGGCTTCAGCGGGGCCAGCCCTGGGATCGACCTCGCGGGCACCACGCACCAGTTCTCGATCCTGGACGATGACCTCGGTGCGGGCAGCGACCTGATCGTGCGCACGTCGAGCGGCGGCGGGCCGGCGACGGACGCCAGCAGTGGCGACGGCTTCGACTTCGGAGCGGTGGGGGCGCGCTCGGTGTCGGGCGCCCTGCGCGTCGAGATTCAGAACGGCAGCCTGGCGGACCTCGAGCTGACGGATCTGCGCATCACGGGGGACTCCCTCGACTTCTCCTTCGACACCGTGCCGGACAGCGGCGGCGCGCCGCCCCCGGCGACGGACCTGGGCTCGCCCTTCGCGCACGGCAGCGTGCACCCCCTGGAGGGGCAGATCCTGGTCCTGGACCCCGTGCGCTGCGCCGAGCTCGAGGGGCTCGAGCGCGTTCGGCTGCAGGACGTGGCGATCGGCGCCGAGCTCCTGGACCTGATGCTCGAGCGCGTCGCCCTGCCCTGGGCCGCCGACGCCCTGGTCTACGTCGACGACGAACCCCACGTGCCGGCCGACCTGCTCGGCGGTCTCAGCCTGTGGCGCGGCAGCGTGGAGGGCGAAGCAGACTCCGACGTCTTCCTCGGCATCTCGCCCGACGGCTCGAGCGGCTGGGTGCGGCGCGGGGCCGAGCGCTACGACCTGGTGGGGGGCCGCCAGTCGGAGAGCGCGGACCTGCGCCTGGTTCCCTCCGCGCAGCTGATCCCGGAGCGCGGAGGCGCACCGCGCCTGTGCGAGAACCCCCTCGCGCCCCCGGGGGCGGACGATCCGAGCAGCGGCTACACGACCAGCTCGCTCTCCGTGGGCTTCTCCTCTGCGCCCTGCCGTATCGCTCTCGAGACGGACTACCAGTACTACCAGCTCTTCAACGACTCGGGCGCTCTGACGACCTACGTCACCGAGCTCTTCGCCGCGATCTCGACGGCCTACGAGCGCGACCTGCAGGCGACCTTCGAGATCGCCTACCTGGGTATCCACACCACCTCGGCCGACGGCTGGGCGACCCCGGACGCGAGCGGCTCGACGGGGGACATGCTGACCGAGTTCCGTACGGCCTGGGACAACGGTGACGCGCCCATGACGGCGGACCTCTACCACTTCCTGTCGGGCGCGAGCCTGGGGGGCGGGATCGCCTACGTGGGAGTGCTCTGCAACCAGAACTTCGGCTTCGGCGTCAGCGCCAACCTGCACGGCCAGATCGACTGGTCGACCTTCGACCACCAGCCGGGCGTCCTGACCTGGGACTTCGTCGTTGTGGCCCACGAGCTGGGGCACCACATCGGTAGGCCGCACACCCACCACGTCAGCCCCACCGGCGACTCCAGCGGCAGCGCGACCAGCGACCCGGGGCCGTCCAGCGCCAGCGCGGGCGCGGG
>JAJFFA010000353.1 GCA_021776885.1 Planctomycetota bacterium | reverse complement strand
TGCGACGGTCCGGCCGAGGCGCTGGTCCACGGCCACGAAGACCCGTCCCTGACCGCCTCGTCCGATCTCCCGCAAGAGGCGGTGGCGGCCCAAGAAGCCTCCATGGAGGAGCCCGAAGCCGATCTCGGTGGGGGCGGTGGGCTGGCCCGGATGGCTGGCGTCGAAAATCTCGGCCCAGACATCCCGAACTAGGCGCTCATGTCCGTGGAATTGTTCCAACAGCGCTTCGAGCGAACGCGCGCTCGGATCCTGGGCGGCCAGTCGATCCGCAACTTGGCGGCGAAGCTCGATCTCGAGAGGGCTGGCGCTCATGGACGGGACTTCCTCAAGATTCGCTGCCCCCGTAGATCAAGCGTCCCAGGCGGCCGGCAGCGTCACGCACGACCTGCTTCTTGCGCGGGGGCCGGAGCCGTCAGGATGAGCGTGGAAAAGAGAACGGAAAAAGCGCGGAGGAGCATGCTGAGTCCGGGAGGGTTCTGGGGAGGAGTAGCGCTCCATCCTACCCGATGCTCGCGGACCCTCAGACGGCGCCCGCGTCCTCAGCCGCTGCGCGGCACCAGCGCGCCAGCCGGCGGCGCGACTCGGCCAGGGGCTCGTCCGTCCAGGGCTCGAAGCGGACCCAGTCGCGGCCGAGCTCGGGGGCGGGCCAGGCGCCGTCCTCGAGGGCGGCCGGCAGCCTCGCGGGTGCGAGGCGGTACGCGAGGGCAGACATGCCGGCGGCCAGGCCGAAGATCGTCTGGTCGGGCCCGTGCAGCACCACGAAGGCGTAGCTCCACTGGGTCGGACAATACGTCTCGACGTCGGACAAGCCCGCGACCGAGCGCGTCAGCTCCTCGGAGAGGTCGGAGTGGGCCGAGGGCAGCTCACGCCGCAGGTAGCGCAGCACGTCTGCGTTCGCAGGGGTGTCGAAGCGTGGATCGATCTCTTCCGAACTCACCCGCCGGCCTCGACCGAGTCCGCGCGGCCGCCCCCGTAGCGCTCGAACCAGGCCAGGATATTGAGCACCTTGGCGATCAGCTGGCTCGGTCGCCGGGCGATGCCGTGGGAGGCACCCGGGATGCGGATCAGGGCCGTGTCGATGCGGCGCAGCTTGAGGGCCTGGTAGTACTGCTCGCTCTCGGAGATCGGAGTGCGCCAGTCCTGCTCGCCGGTGAGCAGGGCCGTCGGCGTGCTGACGTTCCCGACCAGGGACAGGGGCGAGCGCGACCAGTAGTGCTCCTGGTGGTCCCAGGGGAAGCCGGGGAACCAGTACTTGTAGAAGAACGCGTAGGCGTCGGCGGTCAAGGCAAAGCTCGTCCAGTGGATGACCGGTTTGGCGACCACCGCCGCCGCGAAGCGATCCGTCTTGCCGACGATCCAGGCCGTCAGCACGCCGCCACCGCTGCCGCCCGTCACGTAGAGACGCTCGGGATCGACGAAGCCGCGGGAGAGGACCGCGTCGACCCCCGACATGAGGTCGTGGTAGTCGTTGCCCGGGTAGGCGTGGTGGATCTCGTTCGCGAAGTCCGCTCCGTAGCTCGTGCTGCCGCGCGGGTTGGTGTAGAGGACGACGTAGCCCGCCGCCGCGTAAAGCTGGATCTCCGCGCTGAAGCGATCGCCGTAGTTGGCGAAGGGGCCGCCGTGGATCTCGAGCAGCAGCGGCCAGCTCTGCGTGGCGTCGAAGTCCGGCGGGTAGACCAGCCAGCCTTGGATCTCGAGGCCGTCGTGGGACGAGGGCCAGGTCAGCTCCTCGACCTTGCCCAGGGTCTTGTGCGCGAGCAGGTCGTCGTTGAGGCGCGTCAGGCGACCATCCCGGGTCGGAGCGGCCGGGCCGATGGCCACGTCCGCGGGGTGCTCGGGGCGTGAGTGGGTGTAGGCGAAGCGCCCGGTGACCGAGACGCTGTAGGAACCCGAGTCATAGGGGCGGCCCAGGCTGGTTCCGCCGATGTCCCGGGCCAGGATCTCGCGCGCGCTCGCCCCGCCGGCGACGGGAACGCGCAGCAGCTGGGTGTTGCCGCGGTCGTCCAGGGAGACGTAGAGCGCGCTGCCGTCCGCACTCCAGGTCGGACTCTGCACGCTGCGGTCGAGGTCGCCCGTCAGGGTGCGGCGACGCGATCCGTCCGTGTCCATCACCCACAGGCGCGTGGTGTGGTAGCCGAGGAGCTGGTCGTCGAAGCCCAGCCAGGCGATCTGCGTGCCGTCCGGCGAGAGCACCGGCGTGTGGTCCGGGCCCGGGCGATCCGTGCGCTCGAGCACCTCGCCGCTCTTGACGTCGAGGGTGTAGAGCTCGCTGTTGAGCGGGTCGAACTCCGCGTCCTCGCGGCGGTTGGCCGAGAACCAGAGGGTGCCTCCATCGGGGCTGAAGGCGAACGGGCCGCCGTGGTCGAAGGGCCCCTCGGTCAGCTGGCGCGGCGAGCCGCCGTCCGCCGGCACGATGAAAATCTGGTCGTGTCCCGGTTCGAGGTAGCCACGCCCGTCGGAGCGGTAGGCCAGGCTCGTGATGACCTTCGGCGGGTCCGCCCACTCGGCGCCCTCCGGCTTGGGCGGCATGGGCACCAGGCTCTCGCCTTCCTCCGCCACGTTCATCGAGAAGGCGATCCAGCGCCCGTCCGGCGACCAGGTGATCGAGCCCGGTCCCTCGGTCAGGCGCGTCAGCGCGCTGGTCGCGCCCGTGTCCATCCAGCGACAGAAGATCTGGCTGTGGGTGCCGTCGCTCGAGACGAAGAGCAGCCGCTTGCCGTCCGGCGACCAGCGCGGCGAGCCCTCGGTCACGTCGCTGGACGCCGTCAGCGGACGATGGTCGCTCCCGTCCGCCGACACGACCCACAGCTTGCCGACGGAGCTGTCGCGCATGATGTCCATCCCGGCGCGCACGTAGACGATGAGCGACCCGTCCGGGGAGATCTGCGGGTCCGAGGCGAACTCGAGCTGGAAGACGTCGAGGGGCTCGAGGTGCTTGACGCCGTCGGCGGCGAGGGGCGCGGTCAGGGCGAGGGCGAGGAGCAGCGTGTTCATTCGCCCAGCTTATCGACCCAGCGCAAAGCCAGCGTACGGAGCCAGGCTCGATCTACCGGCAAAAGGAGCCTGGCTCCGTACGCTCACGTGGCTCCGTGCGCTCACGAAGATCGAACGCGGAAGAGGGGGCGCAGTGGTTCGCAGCGCAGGTGTGACTCGAGGTCGCGCGCCTGGATGGCGTCGGCCAGGATCGGGAAGACCTCGTCGTAGACGGCGAGCACCCGCTCCAGATCGACGCGGGTGTGGGCGTGGCAGAGGTTGTGGGTGCCGAGGGTCAGGACGCCGCGCGCCAGGACCTCCTGCAGGAAGAGCGTCTTCACGTCCCACGAGGTGTAGGGCTCGGCGTCCTTGAACAGGAGGAAGGTCCAGCTCGGGTGGCCGGCGGTGGAGAGACAGGCCGAGAGGCCATGGGACTCGACGCGCTGCGCCACCTGGGTCTCGAACCAGGTCCCCAGCTGCGCCAGGCGCGGCAGGACCTCGTCGCGGTCGAGCTTGTCGAGCACGGCACAGGCCGCGGCCAGGGAGAGGGTCTCGCCACCGAAGGTCGACGAGACGAAGACCTCCGTCAGCTGCTGCATCAGGTCGCGGCGCCCGGTCAGGACGGAGAGCGGGAAGCCGTTGGCCAGGCCCTTGCCGAAGGTCGAGAGGTCCGGGGTGATCCCGAACAATTCCTGGGCGCCGCCACGCGCGAAGCGAAAGCCCGTGATCGTCTCGTCGAAGACGAGCAAGGCCCCGTGGGCGTCGCACAGGGCGCGCACGGCGGGCAGGAACTCGGG
>JAJFFA010000352.1 GCA_021776885.1 Planctomycetota bacterium | reverse complement strand
GGGCCACGAGGCCCACGCCCATCGCGAACCACAGGGTGCAGAGCCGGATCAGGACCGTCGCCGACACCGCCCCCGCTCGCGCCGCTTCGGAGGCCGCGCCGAGGGCCACGTAGCGCGCCGAGAGCAGGCCCGTGAGCGTGGTCTCGGTCACACCCAATCCGCCCGGGAACAGGATCAGCACCGCACCGGCGACCGCGGACAGGGCGAAGGTGTAGGTGGCGAAGAGGAAGGGCACTCCGCCGCCCCCGACGCCCCCGAGCACAGGCGAGAGCTCGTTCGCCAGCAGCCAGAAGCCCGTGCACTCCAGACCCCAGCCCAGGGTCGCGAGCAGCGTGGGCAGCGGGAGCTCGCGCAGGTTCAGGAGCAGGCGCGTGCTCTCGAAGGCGCCGCGCACCTTGGGGGCCAGGTTGCGGGCGACGGGCAAGCGCTCGAGCAGCGAGCAGGCCAGGTTCGCCGCGCGCGTCGAGCTGAAGAGGAGCAGCAGGGCGCCGCACAGGCCCAGGGTGGCCCAGAAGATCCAGGCCCGCTCGGGGACGGTGGCCAGGCCGCCGACGGCCACCAGGACCAGGAAGCCGAGCAGGTCGGTGAAGCGCTCGGCGATCACGATCGGCGCCGTGGTGTGCACGGGGCTACCGTCGACGCGTCGGATCAGGAACGACTTGAAGGCCTCGCCCAGCTTGCCCGGGGTGACCGTCAGGGACAGGCCCGCGAGGTAGATCAGGAACGAGGTCCCGCGGCCCATGCGCACTCCGACCAACGTGCGGTAGCGCTCCCAGCGCGGAAAACGCACCACGTAGTTCGCGAAGGAGAGGCCCATGGCCGCCGGAATGAGCCACGGGTTGAAGTCGGACAGGGCGTCGGCGATGCCGCCTGCGTCGGCCCAGAAGACCATCCCCGCGTAGACCAACAGCCCCAGGAACACGCCGGCCCCGATGCGCCGTCGGCGCTGGGCTGCGGACAGTGACGGCGGGGGCTCCTGGGCCTGTTCGGCGCCGGTTCCCGCTCCGGGCTCGGCCTCGGTGGACGGGCTCAAGGCGTGGCTTCCGCGGCCTCGGACGGCTTGCCCCAGAAGCGCACGATCACGACCAGGGCCGCGATCCCCAGGGCCAGGCCGGCCCACGGGCTCCAGCCCAGGAACGAGCAGGGGAAGTACCCGGCCAGCAGGGCGACCGCCATGGTGACCAGGGCATAGGGCGCCTGGGTGCGGACGTGGTCGATGTGATCGGAGGCCGAGGCGATGGAGGACAGGACCGTGGTGTCGGAGATGGGCGAGCAGTGGTCGCCGAAGATCGCGCCCTCGAGCACGGCGCCGATGCACAGCACCATCAGCCCGTAGCCGCCCAGCTCGGAGTTCTCGCCCAGGCCGAAGGCCAGGCCGACGACGAGGGGCAGGAGGATGCTCATCGTGCTCCAGGAGGAGCCGGTCGCGAAGGCGACCACTCCGGAGAGGACGAACAGGATCGCGGGCAACAGCACGGGGCTGAGTCGATCGCCGAGGAGCACCGTGAGGTAGGGCGCGGTGCCCAGGGCGCCGCAGATGGAGCCGATCATCCAGGCCAGGTACAGGATCACGATGGCGATCCACATCGACTTCAGGCTGGCCCAGGCGGCGCGCAGCACGTCGCCCATCGAGATCGTCGCCAGGCCCAGGACGATGGCCAGGGCGAAGCCCGCGCCCGAGCCCACGGCCAGGGGCCAGGAGCCGCTGCCGTCGAAGAGCACCTGGGCCATCCCCTGCATCGAGAACAGCTCGCCGCTCGACATGGAGAAGGCCCCCCCGGTGCTCAGGATCACGAGCAGGGTCACGCCGACGAAGGTCAGGATCGGCAGCACCGCGCGGAAGGCGCGCGGCACGACGCCGTCGGGCAGGGCCAGGCTGGTGCCCTCGTCGCCGACCATGGGCTGGGCGCCGTCGCGCAGCACCTTGCCCGTCGCGCGAGCGCGGCGCTCGGCCGTCAGCATCGGCCCGAAGTCGCGGCCGGTGAACACGATCAGACCCACGAAGACGAGGGCGAAGATGCAGTAGAAGCGGTAGGGCAGGGTGTCGATGAAGACGCGGTAGCCGTCCTGGCTGGTCAGGCCCACGTCGGGCAGCTGAGCGCTGAAGGTCGAGACCTCGTAGGCGATCCAGGTACTGAAGATCGAGATGCCCGCCACGGGTGCGGCTGTGCTGTCGACGATGTAGGCCAGCTTCTCGCGCGAGATCTTGAAGCGGTCGGTCAGGGGCCGCATGGTCGAGCCGACCAGGATCGTGTTGGCGTAGTCGTCGAAGAAGACGGCCAGGCCCATCAACCAGGTCGCGATCTGGGTCTGGCGCACGGTCTTCGCGTAGCGCGCGATGGAGGCCATCAGCCCGTGGATGCCGCCCGAGCGGGTCATCACGCCGACCATCGACAGCATGAAGACCACGAAGACGATGATGTAGGCGCGCTCGGACTGGACCAGCTCGTTCTTGAACCAGATGCGGGCCACGTCGATTGTGCCCTGCAGGGCTGCGCTGCTGCCCGGGTCGCCGGCGGCCACGCGCACCAGGATCGAGCCGGCCAGGGCGCCTGCCAGCAGCGCCAGGACCGGGCGGCGGAAGAGGATCGCGAGGAAGATCGCGATCACCGGCGGCCAGAGCGAACCGCGGTCGGGCGGGCTCCAGG
Source organism: Planctomycetota bacterium (assembly GCA_021776885.1). GTDB lineage: Bacteria > Planctomycetota > UBA1135 > UBA1135 > JAJFFA01. The sequence continues at coordinate 250 of JAJFFA010000352.1, read as the reverse complement.
TGCTCACCACCTCGATCGGCTCACCGCTGCTGGGGCTGGCGACCAGCCGGATCTGGCCCGGCTCCAGGCTGACGACGAAGTTGATGCCCGTCTGGATCGGTGTGCTGGCCCCGTCGAGCTCGAGCTCGAGCCCGGCGGAGGCCGTCTGGGCGCGCAGGGCGCGCACGTTCGCGTCGCGAGCGACGACGTGGTAGATGATGTCGAAGTCCGTGCCTTCGGGCACGCGCAGCACGGCCCCGGCCAGGGCCAG
>JAJFFA010000351.1 GCA_021776885.1 Planctomycetota bacterium | reverse complement strand
TTGGGAGCGAGGGAGCGGCGCGCGGGTCCTGTCTTGGTGCGCCCGGGCTCACGCCGGCCGGGCGTAGATGTCGATCAGGCCGCAGTCTCTCCAGCCCACGTTGAGCAGCCAGCTGAGCGGTATCGGGGAAACGAACAATCTCCAATAAACACCTATGCCGGAATCAAGAACTTCGCGCCTATCCGACTACGCGCCCGACAAGAATCCGGACCCGGGCGGCGCTCGCTACCAGAGCCAGAGGACGGCAGGCCTCTCGTGCAGGGGGCTTTCGTACTTGCGACACGCCGAAACTTGACCGAACCGTGAACTTCGTGGGGGGCTAGTCAACTCGCGCTGGGCTCACTCGCCATCCAGGCTGATGCGGGCTTCGCCGAGCTGGCCCAGCGGGACGTGCACCGTGCGTGACGTCTCGCCCGCCGCCCTGCCTGCGCGCAGGGTGTAGCTGCCGTGGGGCAGGCCCGCGAGGCGCAGGCGTCCCTGCGCATCCGTCTTCAGCCTGGGGTCCGAGCTCCGGGCCCGGCCCTCCCGCACCCAGCGAGCGACGCTCATGCGCCACTCGTCGTACAGGAGTGACAGCTCGATCCCGGCGACGGGCAGGCCGGCCCGGGTCACGCTCAGCTCGAGGTCACCCAGCCGGCGCAGTTGCAGCACGTGGTCCTGCGCCTGGGGGGCGAGGCCGACCGCGAGGGGCCAGACCCGGGGGTCGTCGATGACCACCCGCACTGCGCTGCGCAGGTCGAGCCGGCGCAGCCCCGCTCGACCGAACCAGTCCCCGCAGGCCTGGTCCAGGGTGCGCAGGCTGCGGCGCGCCTGACCCGTGACGGCTCCGTGGTAGCGCAGGTCGATGCCAGAGAGTGGGGTCTCCCCGTCCAGGAGACGCACGCGCAGGGGCGTCGTCGCCTCGAAGGTCAGCTGGCGCAGCCCCGTCGGCCCGCGCTCGGGCAGGGGCAGGTCGAAGGCGCTGCCGAGGCCGTCCGGGTGGGTGAGGGTCACGTACTGGGGGTCAGCGCTGTGCGGGACGTCGCACTGACCCTTCGCGTCCGTGCGCGTCCAGAAGTTCCAGCCGGAGCCGTCGTCGCTGCGCGCCAGGGTCACGTCGACTCCGGGCAGCGCGCTGCCGCTGGCGTCGACGATGCGCAAGCGCGCGGGGCGCCTGGGCAGAGAGATGTGCACCGCGGTGATCCCGTCCCGCGCCTCGACGCGTTGCGTCAAGAGGATTCGCTCCATGCGGGTGCCCGGGTCGCGGGCGACCTCGATCACGAGCACGCGCCCGGGACCTCCCCAGGAGGTCTCGAAGCGGGCCCGGCCCTGGTCGTCGACCCGCGCGGCGCTGAAGTTGCAGCGCGTGAGAGCCTGGATGGCCTGCATGCGCAGCTCGAGGGACGCGGGCAGCTCCCCGCCGTCCGCCGCCTCGAGCTGCACGTCGATGCGCTGGCGCGTACCGATGTCGAAGACGTACTCCTCGGGCAGGGGCTCGTACTCGAAGAAGCCCGCGACCCAGCGCCGACCGTCCTCGTGTTCGAGGGCGAGGTCGAACCCGCTGGGCGCCAGGTCCTCGACCAGGGCTCGGCCGTCGGCGTCCAGGTTCAGGGGGGCGTCGCGCCAACCCGCTCCAGTGTGGACCCACAGCTCGTACGACCCGGGGGACGTGACGGGGCCGCCGTCGGCGCGCACGCGAACCCGTAGATGGCCCAGGGGCTGCATCAGGACCTGGCCCAGGGAGATCTCTCCGTCGAGGTCGAACCCATGCCGCTCGCGGGGCAGGTAGCCCTCGGCTTCGAAGCGAACACCGATGTGCTCGGTCCCGACGGCGAGCTCGAAGGAGCCGTCCTCGTGCGTACGCTGGGCGGCTCCCCAGGCGGCGATCATCCCACGCCGTCCCGCCGCCATGGCCTGCACCCGGACAGCGCCGAGGGGCTGGCGGCTCCGCGCATCGAGCACCGTGCCGCGGGCGACCAGGGGGGGAGGCAAGACGAGCTCGACCTCGGCGCTCCCACCTGGCTCGACCTCGACCTGGCGCCGCGGACTCCAGGGCCGCTCGCGGGAGAGGGCCAGGACCGAGTAGCGCTGCGGCGCGATGCCCTCGATGACGAAGCGCCCGTCCTGGGCGCCCTCGAACTCCCGCGACTGCGGCGGCTCGCCGTCCGGCCAGTAGTAGACCTGGAATGCATCGACCCCAGCTCCGGCCAGGGTCGAGACCCGGCCCTGCAGGCGGCCGGCGCGCTGGACCCGGAGCAGCACCCGGTCGTTCTCCGTGTCGACCCCCGTGCCGCTCGCCACGGGCCCGAAGCTCTCGGGCAGGAAGTGCTCGGGGGCGTCGAAGGACAACCAGTTGCCCTCGGGCGCGAGGCCCTCGACTCGGGTGCTTCCCGTCGAGTCGAGCGCGAAGGAAGCCTGGCCGAAGAGACCCTTCGCGAGGGGCCAGTAGGCCAGCACCCGGCCTGCGCTGAGCGCTTGCCCCAGGTCGTCGACCACCTGCACCTCGAGCCCCGCTGCGTGGCGCACGTCGAGGTCGACCTGCCGCTCGCTGCAGGGGGCGCCCACAGCGACCCCTTCGACGTCGCCGACGAGGCCCGGCCCGGAGCGGCCAGGGGACGTGCCCGCGTCGGACGTCGTCCCGACCTCTTCGATGCCCCCGCCCCGATGCAGCTCCAGGAGGCTGAGGAGGCCGCCCACGGCCAGAAGCGCCAGGGACAGGGCCGCGGCGAGGGTGTGTTTCGTCTGCA
>JAJFFA010000036.1 GCA_021776885.1 Planctomycetota bacterium | reverse complement strand
CCACGACTTCCGCGCCGGTCGCCTGGGCGTGGGCCTGCACGCAGGCGACGTGGGGCGACTTGCCGGCCAGGTCGTCGGCGGCCACGTTGGCGACGTACAGCACCGGCTTGGCGGTGATCAGGAACAGGGGCCGCAGGGCGTTGCGCTCGTTGCTGGAGAGGTCCGCGCCGCGCAGGGGCGTGCCGGCCTCGAGCAGGTCGCGCGCCTTGCCGAAGGTGTCGCGCTCGAAGATCGAATCCTTGTCCCCCGAGCGGGCCTTCTTGGACACGCGCTCGTGGGCTCGGTCGAGGGTGTCGATGTCCGCCAGGGCCAGCTCGAGCTCGATCACCTCGATGTCGGACTTGGGGTCGACGTCGCCATGCACGTGGACGATGTCGCCGTCGTCGAAGCAGCGCACCACGTGCAGGATCGCGTCGCACTCCTTGACGTTGCCCAGGAACTTGTTGCCCAGGCCCTCGCCCTGGGAGGCCCCCTTGACCAGCCCGGCGATGTCGACCACCTGAACGGCAGCGGGGATCACCTGCTTGGTCTCGATGAAGCTCTGGATCACGGCCAGGCGCTCATCGGGCACGTCGACGACGCCGATGTTGGGCTCGATCGTGCAGAAGGGGTAGTTGGCGCTCTCGGCGCCGGCGGCAGTGATGGCGTTGAAGATCGTCGACTTGCCCACGTTGGGCAGGCCGACGATTCCGGCGGAGAGGCTCATGGGCGGGCGACGCGGAGCGAGAAGGACGCGGGGACGGGGACGGCCGAGCCGCGCTTGGCGCGCTCGGGCGAGCCGCAGAGTCTACGCGCCGGCGTGCCCTGCGCCTACGCCTCGGCCCCGCCCTTGGGCTTGTAGAGCGCCCAGACGGTGTAGCCCAGAACCGCCAGCCCCACGAGGCAGGCGAAGAGCTTGGCTCCGCCGCTGAGGGGCGCTTCCGGCGACGCCGGACTGGCGGATCGCGGCCCGGAGCCCGGACCAGCCCCCGTGGGTCCCCGGCCGCCGGAGCTGGCGCGCGTGACGGGCTGGCTGAAGCTGGCGCGCTCGGTGTAGAGCGCCAGCCGGCGCCGGTACTTCTCTTCGGGGTCGACCTGGACTGCGCCCTTGGCCGCGCCGCTGAGTGCCGGCGTGCGCGTCGTGAAGTTGTTGTCCCCCTCGGCGATACCGACCAGCTCGAGGGGCTCGGGCGAGGGGTGCAGTGCGCGGCGCTCACGCTCGGCGAGCAGGCGCTCGACGCGTTCCAGCTCGGCTCGGGTCGGGACACGCCGCTCCGACTCCTGGGCCGCCACGCGGGGCATGCCGCAGAAAAGGGCGAGGGTGGCGAGGAGCGCCAGCTTCAAGGGTGTGCGACGCTGGAGTTGGGGTCCTCGTCCAGCTGCCGCCAGCGCTCGAAGACCGGACTGCCGAGGACGCGCGGGAGCAGGTTGCCGGCGAAGCCGTTGCCGCCGCCCAGGAGGCGCGCGTCGTAGTTGATGTTCGCGTTGGGTGTGCCGTAAACGATCGCCTCGTTGCGGCTGATCACCGCGCCGTTGATAACGGCGTCCGTGCTCCCGAAGACCACGTAGGTGAAGGCGTGGTTGGTGTAGAAGATGCCGTCCAGGCGTGCCGCGTACATCGAGGCGATGTCCTGATAGCGCGCGATCCCGGTCAGCGGCATGTTGCCCTCCCAGTACGACGGATCGAGGGGGGCGCTGATGGCGAAGTCGGCCAGGGTCGTGGTGTTGTCGTACTGCCCGTCGCCGTCGATGTCCTCACCGCTGCCCGGGATGACGTCGCCGACGGAGTAGCCCGTGGGGATCAGGCCCAGCAGGGCGTCCTGCGCGCTGTAGTACTCGGCCGTGAAGACGCCGTCGTCCTCGAGCACGTCGTCGTCCGAGGTGCCGTGGATGCCGTCGCGCCCATCAAAGGTGTTCGGGATGCCGTCCTCACCGGCGTCCTCCTCGGACTTGTTCATGGAGGACCCCATCCAGTTGCCCACGTAGTGCCTCCACGTGTTGTGCGTGTGGTCACCGACGACGATGTTCTCGTTCGCGAACAGGCCCAGGAAGTCCTTGTTCCAGTTGTCGGAGAGCCACTGCTCGGTCTCGGCCTGGGTGTTGTCGGCCGGACGCTCCGTGTTGGGCGGGTCGACGTAGACGATCGACTTGGGCACGTACACGTTGCCGCCGGCGAAGATCGAACCCTGGCCCGTGACGTAGCCGCTGATGATGACGTCACCCTGCACGACCACCGGCCCGTCCAGGACGATGGGGGACAGGATCGTGCCCTCCAGGTACAGGTTCTTGCTCTCGCCCACATCGTCGCCGCAGATGCCGTCGCACTGGGTGACGCCCGCAACCTCGATCGAGCTGCCCTGTGCCGTGGCCAGGTCCTCGTAGAGCGTGAGGTCGGTCAGGTTGGGCATGGGCACCTGATCCTGGAAGTCGTGCTGGTTTTTCGCCAGGCCGCCAGGGCCGCGCACATTCTGGGCGGCGACGATGTCCCAGCCCGAGAAGACGCCGCCGTCGCCGCCGTCCAGGAGCCCGTCCTCGTTGTCGTCCCGGTAGCCGGTGAGGGTCGCGCTGACGCCGTCCCAGCTGGCCCCGTCGTACACCGGTTGGCCGCCCACGTAGGGCTGGTAGCCCGCCGCGTCGAACTGCCCGTTGCTGCGCGCGTTGCCGTTGCAGTAGATCGTGTTCCCGTAGAACCAGCCCCAGTTGTTGATGAAGTAGCCGTTGTCGAAGACGCTGCTGGGCTCCGTGGAGTACTCGGCAGACATGGCCACGGCGTTCCAGGCGTGCAGACGCTGGTTCGGGGCCAGGTTCTGGGGCGCATCGGGGACGTAGCCCGTGGCCTCGATGGTGACCCGGATCGTGTCGGCGCTGACGGATTCGCGCGTCAGTCGCACGGACACGGCCCCGACCTGGGCGTTGCCCACCGTCAGGGGCTGACCGTCGATCACCGTGAGCGAGTCGGCTCCCGCCGTGACGAAGAGCTGATTCAGCCCGGCGATCGGATCCTGCACCGAGGTCTTCTTGGCGGCGTCGTTGAGGAAGTGGATCCCGAGCTCCAGGCCGGACTCGGCCAGGTGCTCGACGCGCACCTCGTCCATGACGGCGCGCGACTGCTTGAGGTCGGTGGCCGACATCAGCGTCGTGGCGTAGACCACGCCCACCAGGGCGGTGAAGACGATCACCGTGCTCATCATGGCGGCCCCGCGGCGCGCCCTGGGCGCGTCAGTTGCGCGCACGGAAGTGAAATACTGTTGTTCGATCACCCTCGCTCCCCTCTGCTGCCAGCCGTATTCGGACCTCCCACATGTCGCCGGCCGAGATGACCTCGAAGCCGGGCGTCGAGTACTCCCGCGACAAGCCCGAGATCAAGACGGACTCGTGCTGCACGAGGCCCTGCTCGTCGATGACCTGGCGCATCAGGTTGCGCACGACATCGCCGTACCCCTGTCCGCTGTCCTCGACCGTGTAGCGCAGGCTCCAGTTCTCGCGCAGCTGCTCGTCCTCGGTCGCGCCCAGGGCGGGCTCCTCGACGCCCCAGGTGGCGTTGCCAGCGACCTCGATCGGCAGCTGGAAGGTGACGGCGTCGTTGCCCGACTCCAGGTCCATGACCGTCAGGCGGGCGCTCGACGTGCCCTTGAGCTCGGCGCCGACGCTGGCGGAGGCGCTGCGCAGCTCGCGGTTGTCCGCGGTGGTCGTCAGCACCGCACGCTGGGCGTTCGAGCCGATGCGCACCGTGTCCGAGAGGGCGAAGCCGATGATCGTGAAGACCGTCAGCGAGAGGCTGATCTCGACCAGCGAGAAGCCGCGTCGTGCGCGCGCGGAGCGGGGCGCTGCTTGCCGGGCCTTCATCGAGCGGACCTCAGCAGGGCGGTGCGGCCCACGACACGGCCCGTGTGCAGATCGGTGAGGCGCGCCTCGACCTGGATCAGGTCCACCTGGGAGAGGAATGCGCTCAGGCCCACGCGGTGGTTCGAGTCGTCCGCGTCGGTGTTGTCGAACACCTGCGTGCCGTCGAGGGCGAGCAGGTTGGCGTAGGGCTGGGCCGAGACGTTCTCCATCGCCGTGCGCAGCAGTGCGGCACCCTCGCTCAGCTTGCGGGACTCGTCGACGCCGCGCAGGCTGCCGGAGAAGGCCGCGACCGAGGCCATCATCAGGATGGCGACCACGACGGCGCTGATCGTGATCTCGATCAGGGTGAAACCTGCCCGCAGCGTGCTGCGGACGTGGACAGGTCCGGTGGTCGGTGGGTGGAGAGGCTTCAAGGTGTGGCGGGTCGCCGGACGTGCGGCGTCCGTGAAGCTCTCCTTCGGCCACTCCGGGCCGTCGCATTAACGGGAAATTGCAAAACACTTTCGAGCCTGGGCCCTGGGCGCCGGGCGGCGCCGCGAAGGCCTTTCCGACCCGCCGTCGAAGGACTCGACGGCTGCCGTGCGAGCTCCGGTTCCGCGCTGCGTGGGGGCGGCGGCCCCGGAATCCTTTTCAGGTCGCGGCGCGCGCGATCAGGAACAGGCGCGGGAAGCGGAACAGGGTCTTGCCGTCCGGCTGGGGGGGATAGGCCCGGCGCAGGGCGTCGCGGTAGCGCTCGAGGAACACGGCGCGTTCGGGCGGGTCGAGGCCCTCCAGTACCGGTCGCGCCCCGGTCCCGCTGACCCAGTCCAGCACCGGGTCCTGGCCCTCGAGGCGCTGGACGTAGGTGGTCTCCCACAGCTCGAGCTGCTCCACGCGTGGCGCGAGCAGGTCGTAGTAGTCCTCGGCGCTCAGCACCGGTCGACGGGCCATGCGCTCGCGCAGCAGGGGACTGCCCAGGGGGCCTTCGTCGAGCACCTCGCGCATCAGACGGTGGGAGGGCAGGTCGAAGGAGAGGGGCATCTGCACGGCCAGCTCGCCCCCCGGGGCGAGGCCCGCGAGCAGGCACTGGAAGAGCTCCTCGTGCTCGGGGATCCAGTGCAGCACCGCGTTGGCGAAGATCACGTCGTGCAGCGGCTGCGGGCGCCAGGTGCCGACGTCGAGGACCTCGAAGCGCAGGCCCGCCGCGGCCCCTCCCGCGCGGGCTCGGTCGAGCATCTCCGGCGACAGGTCCGAGCCCACGACCTCGGCCGCGGGCCAGCGCGCGGCCATGCGCCGGCTCAGGTCGCCCGTCCCGCAGCCCAGCTCGATGACCTGCGCGGGTGCCTGGGCCCGGACCCCGGCCAGGAGCTCGAGCGCGGGCCGCAGGCGCAGGTCGCCGAAGCGCTGGTAGAGCGCCGGGTCCCAGGTGACCTCGGTGCGCGCCATGGCCGTCAGCGCGTGCTGGGGTCGAGGGTCTCGGGCATGTCGGCCAGGACGAAGCCGACCACGGCCAGCATGCCGACGGCGCGCCGGAAGTGGTCGGGCTCGACCTTGTCCAGGGTGTCCGCTCGCGTGTGGTGCCAGTCGAAGTAGTGCTCGCCCACTGTGCGGAAGCCCAGTCCGGGTACGCCGTCCCGCATCAAGGGGCCGATGTCGGCGCCACCCCCGCCGCGCTGGACCTCGCTGGCGTCGATCGCGTCGAAGAGTGAGCAGATGTCGGCGAGCATCGCGAAGGCGCGCTCGTAGCCCTCGTCGTCGCCCTCCGTCGAGCGGCCCGCCAGGGACAGGCCGAAGCCGGTCGGCCGCTCGCAGCCGCCGTCCATCTCGATCGCCGCGACGTGGGACGCAGCGCTGTCCCCCAGGCCCTCGCGGTAGGCGCGCCCGCCGGCCAGCCCGTTCTCCTCGTTGGTCCAGAGCACGACGCGCAGGGTGCGCCGCGGCACGAGTCCGGCACGCTGCACCAGGGTCAGGGCATGCCAGGCGGCCATGCACGCGGCGCCGTCGTCGTGGGCGCCGGTGCCCACGTCCCAGGAGTCCAGGTGCCCGCCCATCACGACCACCTCGTCGGACAGCTCGCTGCCGCGGATCTCGGCGATGACGTTGGCCGAGGGGGCGTCGGGCAGGGTCTCGGCCTCCATGTTCATGCGCACGACGATCTTCTTGCCAGCCAGCTGCTGGCGCAGCATCCACTCCGTCTCCTCGGGCGGCAGGGCGGCGGCGGGGATCTTCGCTGCGTCGTCCGCGTAGCGCAGGGCGCCGGTGTGCGGCGTGTTCAGGCTGCTGTCGGTCGCGGAGCGCACGAGCACGCCGACGGCACCGAGGGCCGCCGCGCGCGAGGCGCCGCGCGAGCGGTAGGCCACTGTCGCTCCGTAGCCCTTCCACTCGACGGCGTAGGCCACGATCTTGCCCTGCACCGCTTCGCGTCCGAGGGACTCGAGCTCGTCGAAGCTCGTGACGACGACGACCTCCGCGCGCAGGCCCTCCGGCCCGGTACCGACGCTTCCGCCCAGCCCGAGCATGGCCATCGAGCGCTGCTCGGGCTCGAGCAGCTCGACGGACTCTGCGCCGCGTACCCAGTGCGGAACCATGCACGGCTGCAGGCGCGTCGCGAGGCCCTCGCGGCCCATGCTCTCGTGGGTCCAGGCGACGGCGGCTTCGAGGGAGGTCGATCCGCTGAGGCGATGGCCGATGTGCGTGGTCAGGTACTCCAGCTTGGCGAAGCCCTCGATGTCGACCAGCGCGGCGCCCAGCAGGCGTCCCGCGGCGTCGCGGTATTGGTCGGCGAGGGAGTCCTGGGCGCGCAGGGGGGCCACGAGCCCGAGGGCCAGGCAGGCGGCCGGGCAAGCGAAGCGGACGAGGGGGGCGTTGGGGGAGAGCTTCATGGATCGCGTAGCGGTGCAGGTGCGGGGAGGGTGGGCCGGTCTCGCGCGAATCTTACGCGGCGACGTGCGCGCACCGTAGGGGAGTCGGGCCGCGGCGAACTAGAATGGGCACGTCCCGTTCCTTGGAGACCCCCCATGTTGCAGTTCCTGGCCCTCGCCACCCTCGCCGCCTCCCTTCCCACGTCCGCCGTGCGCTCCTGTGCTGTACCCGGCGCGGAGATGAGCTCGATCGGCTCCCTCGCCTTCGCCCCCGACGGCGTGCTCTTCGCGGCGGACCCCCAGGGCGCGCAGGTCTTCGCGCTGCAGACGCGTGATACGAAGGAGGACGCGGTCGAGGGCCTGAGCGCCCAGTTCGTCGATGCCGAGATCGCCGACCTGGTCGGCATGGAGCCCGGCGACCTGCTGATCAACGACCTGGCCGTGCACCCCCTGAGCGGTGCGGCCTACCTGTCGGTGTCCCGTGGGCGCGGTCCGGACGCGCTGCCGCTCCTGGTGCGCGTCGGCGAGGGGGTCGAGGTGCTCGCTCTCGCGGACCTCGAGTCCACCCGCGCCGCGCTGCCCAACGCTCCTGTCAACGGGGAGGGGCGCGCGGCCTTCAACCGCGTGCAATCGATCACCGACATGGAGTTCTACGAGGGCCGGCTGTTCGTGGCGGGCCTCTCGAACGAGGAGTTCGCGTCGAAGCTGCGCTCGATCCCTTACCCCTTCGAGGACGTGGCCGCGGGCGCCAGCATCGAGATCTACCACGGAGCCCACGGGGCCTACGAGACCCGCGCGCCCGTGCGCACCTTCGCGCCCTACGACATCGGGGGCACGCAGCACCTGCTCGCGGCCTACACCTGCACACCCCTGGTCAAGATTCCGCTGCGGGCCGTCCTGACCGAGGCGGGCGCCAAGGTGCGCGGCACGACCGTGGCCGAGCTGGGGCCCGGCAACACGCCCCTCGACATGGTCGTGTACGAGAAGGACGGCGCGGAGTACGTCCTGATCGCCAACTCGTCGCGTGGAATGATGAAGGTCACCACGGCGGGCATCGCGGACATGGAGGGCATCACCGCGCGCACCAGCCTCGCCGGGCTGCAGTACGAGACGATCGACTACCTGTCCGAGGTGGTGCAGCTGGCTGGCATCGACAACGAGTACGTGATGGCGCTGATCGAGCCGCGCGAGGGTGGCGGCCTGCACCTGGAGACGATCGAGCTTCCCTAGTTCTCTGAAGCGGAAGCCACACTCGTGCGTCGACGCATGTTTCGGCCGGATCGCTGCGTCCTGGGGGCCGCGGTCCTGGGGGCTGCGGCCCTGGCTCTGGGCCTCGCGGCCTGTTTGGCCTCGGGGCGCCCGGCGGCCGGGGCGGCGAGAGCTCAGGGTTCCGGGCTGCGCTTCGAGGCCGAGCCCGAGCAGCGTCTCGTGTGGAGCGGGCTAGGCTCCGGGCTCGAGTCGGCCTTGGCGCGGGCGCAACAGCTTCTGACCCTGACGGTCGCCGCCGCGCAGCGCTCGCCGCGGCCCATGCTCGGGCAGTACCGGGCCGAGCAGGGCGCGCTCGTCTTCGTGCCCCGCTTCCCCCTGCGTCCGGGTCGCACCTACCGCGCCGTGGCACACCCGGCACGCTTGCCCGGGGCGCGCGGTGATGAGCCCGACGTGCTCCTGACCGTGTCCCTCGAGGTGCCCGATCCCGGCCCGCGGACCGAGGTCAGCGCGGTGTACCCTGGCGGTGCCGTGCTGCCCGCGAACGTGCTCAAGTTCTACGTGCACTTCTCGGCGCCCATGGCGCGCGGCGAGGCGTACGAGCGCGTGCACCTGGTGGACGCCGCGGGGCGAGCGATCGTGCAGCCCTTCCTCGAGCTGGGCGAGGAGCTCTGGAACCGGGAGGGGACGCGCCTGACGCTCTTCCTCGATCCGGGGCGGGTGAAGCGCGGGCTCTTCCTGCACGACGAGCTGGGACCGGTCTTCGAGCCGGGTGAGGACTACACCCTGGTGATCGACGAGGGCTGGATCGACGCCAGCGGGCGCGCCCTCGCTGCAGGGGTGCGGCGTCCGTTTCGGGCGGGGGAGCACGACCACGAGCAGCCCAGACCGGAGCGCTGGAGCGTCAGTGCGCCGCGGGCCGGGACGCGCGAGCCCCTGGGGCTCGCGGCCGACGAGGCCCTGGACCGGGCGCTCTTCGCCCGGGCGGTGAGCCTCTTCCACGCGGACGGGACGCGGGTGGAGGGACAGGCCCGGGTGGGCCCGGACGGCCGTGCCTGGAGCTGGGTGCCGACCCACGAGTGGCGCGCAGGGGAGTACGCCTTCGTGGTCGAGCCGATCCTGGAGGATCTGGCCGGCAACAGCGTCGGAAGGCCCTTCGAGGACGTGCTGGCCGGGGTCGAGACCCTCTCGGTGGGGACCCCGGGGGCGGACGAGCGGCGCAGCGTCGTGTTCTCGATCGGGGAGTAGCGCTCCCCGGGGGACGCGTCCTGACCCGGTGGGAGCCGGTCGATCCGCGACACGCGGCGGTTTTTTGGCCAGCGAGCTGCAACCCCGGCGTCCCCCGATCGATCTCCCTGGGTGGATGGGGGCGGTGGTGGGATACACGAGGGCTGGGGACGGTGGTGGGATACAGGGGGGTGGGCCCCTTGGGTCGGACTGCTCCAGTCCTTATCGTGTTCGCCCCATGTCCCTCGTCCAAGCGCGCAAGATCACCGTCGTCGGGGCTGGCTACGTCGGCTCCACCGCCGCCCAGCTGGCGGCCTCGAAGGACCTGGCCGAGGAGGTCGTGCTGATCGACGTCCTCGAGGGTCGACCCCAGGGCATCGCCCTCGACCTGAACCAGTGTGCCGCGATCGAGGGCTTCTCCGCCCGGGTCGTGGGCACCAACGATCCGGCGCACACGGCGGACTCCGACGTCTTCATCGTCACGGCCGGTCGCCCGCGCAAGCCGGGCATGAGCCGCTCCGATCTGCTCGAGGTCAACGGGCGCATCGTCTGCGACGTGGCCGAGTACATCGCGCGGCTGTCCCCCGAGGCCATCGTGATCGTCGTCACGAACCCCCTCGACAGCATGGTCACCCTGATGCGCGCGCGCCTGGGCTTCCCCGCGCGGCGCGTGGTGGGCATGGCCGGGGTGCTCGACTCCGCGCGCTTCTGCTGGTTCATCGCCGAGGCCACGGGGGCCAGCGTGGTCGACGTGGACGCGATGGTGCTCGGTGCCCACGGCGACTCGATGGTGCCCATGCCCAACTACTGCACCGTCAACGGTGTACAGCTCGGAGACCTGGTCGGGCCGGCCGAGATCGACTCGATGGCCGACCGTACGCGCCACGGTGGGGCGGAGATCGTCGGCCTCCTGAAGACCGGCAGCGCCTGGTACGCCCCGGCCGCCGCGTCCGTCGCCATGGCCGGCTCGATCCTGCGCGACCAGAAGCGGCTCTTGCCCAGCGCCTGCCTCCTGAACGGCGAGTTCGGCTTCGAGGGCCTCTACATGGGCGTTCCCGCGATCCTCGGTCGCGAGGGCGTCGAGCGCGTCGTCGAAGTTCCCCTGACCATGGAGGCGCGGGCGTTGATGCAGAAGACCGCCGGCGCCGTCGCCGCCGACGTCGACGCGATGCGCGACCTCGGCCTGATGTAAGCGAGAGACCCGCCATGACCACCCGCACCGAGACCGACTCGATCGGTCCCATCGAGGTTCCCTCCGAGCGCCTGTGGGGCGCCCAGACCCAGCGCAGCCTGCAGAACTTCGACATCGGCGGGCACACCTTCCCGCGCGCCATGATCCGCGCCCTGGGGGTGGTCAAGAAGTGCGCCGCCCTGGCCAATGCGGAGCTGGGCGAGCTCGACTCCCTCGAGCCCGGCCAGCGCGAGGCCCTCCTGGCCGCGGCCGACGAGGTCATCGCCGGTGACCTCGACGCCGAGTTCCCCCTGGTCGTGTGGCAGACCGGGTCGGGGACGCAGTCGAACATGAACGCCAACGAGGTGATCTCGA
>JAJFFA010000350.1 GCA_021776885.1 Planctomycetota bacterium | reverse complement strand
GACAGGGGTCGACGCCGGACAGAGCCTCGTAGTCGTCGCGGAAGCCATCGCGGCACCACTCCCAGACGTTGCCGAGCATGTCATGGAATCCGAAGGCGTTCGCTTCGAACGAGCCCACGGGGGCGGCCTCGAGGAAGCCGTCCTCGAAGTCGAACTCCGGCTCGGCCGGATGGAATTTGGCGGCGTGGAGGAGGTCGTGGAAGTTGCCCTTGCCCCGGCCTTCGAGGGCGTCCTCTCCCCACCAGAAACGCGTCCCTGTTCCCGCTCGCGCGGCGTACTCCCACTGTGCCTCGGTCGGCAGGACGCAGCCGATGGTCTCGCAGAAGTCGAGGGCGGCGCGCCAGTGCACGCTCCCCATCGGAAGCTCGCCATCCTCGGGCACGTCCTCGTCCAGAACCCGCGCGAAGTCCGCGACCGAGGTCTCCTTCTCCGCCAGATAGAACGGCTTCGAGACGCGCACCCGGTGCAGAGCCTCGGTGTCGCGGCGTCCCTCCTCGTCCTTCGGCGAGCCCATGAAGAACTCGCCCGGGGATACCAGGCGCAGGACGATTCGGCTCCTGGGTTCGCGCACGCGCAGGGCCCAGCCGTCGTAGCCCGGGGTCTCGTCGACGACCTCCCAATCCCCCGGAGCTCTGCACGGCTGCCCCGCCACCCAGGTCGACGGACGCACGCCGATGTTGTCCACCACGAGCGCCGCGTTGCTCTTGCGCGCGAAGTAGGAGCCGAGCCCCAGCACGAGGCCCAGGACCACGACCCCGGCTCCGACGCGCTGCCACAGGGGGCGCCCAGGCAGGGCCATGCGCTCCCGCAGGAACGCCGTCAGATCGACGGCCAGCTCCCCCGCGTCCGCGTAGCGCAAGGCGGGATCGAACTCGGTGCAGCGCTTCAGGATGCGCAACAGCTCGGGCGCTAGATCGGGACGCAGGCGTTCGACCGGCGAGAAGTCCCAGACCTTGGCCATGGGCCTCTGGGCCGTCAGCAGGAAGTAGAGCGTCGCCCCCAGGGCGAAGACGTCGACCCGCGGCGTGGCCTCCTGCTCGGCGTCCCATTGCTCCGGAGCCATGTACTGGGGCGTCCCGATGATCCCACGGGTCTGCAGCGTCGCGGGCCCAGGGGATCTCGAGCGCTTGGCGATGCCCAGGTCCGTGAGCTTCACGAGCTTGTCCGTCGAGATCAGGATGTTCTCGGGCTTGATGTCGCGGTGGACGATCACCTGGCTGTGCCGGTGGGCGACGACGAGCCCGCGGCACACCGCCAGCACGAGGCGCGCTGCGTCGAGCTCGTCCAGGGGGCGCTTCCTCTTCGCCACCAGCTGCGCGGCGTTCTGGCCCTCGACCCGCTCGAGGATCTGGTAGGAGATCCCGTGCTCGACGCCCACCTCGAAGATGCGCACCAGGTTCTGGTGGCTGAGGCTCGCCGCGAGCTGGGCCTCGCGCTGGAAGCGCGCGTCCAGCTCGGCGCGGTACTCCTCGGGGCCCGGCTTCTGGCACTTGACCGCGACGTCGATGCGCAGCTTCAGGTGCTCGCCCCAGAAGACGGAGCCCATGCCGCCCGAGGCGATGTAGCCGCGGATCTTCACCCCGCCGAGGATCTTGAAGCCGTCTTCCTCCGGCACGCCCCGCAGGAAACCCTCGGGATCGATCGGGTCGGGTGGATCGGTCGGGAGCGCTGCGGTGTCCATGCCCGAGAGGATATCCGCCTGCAGATCAGGCGTCCTCCCGGGATCGACTCCCGCGGGCCTCAGCCCCCGCTGGGGCTGCGTCGGCCGCGACCCGTGATGCCCACGCGGCGCTCGGCCTCCGAGGCGGGCACGATGTCCATGCTCTCGAGGGTGATGCGGTAGCCGTCGTTGAGCACGAGGGTCACCCGGTCACCCTGACGGTCCAGCTGTCGGCCGATGAAGAAGCCGCCGGCCGCGCGCACGCGCACCATCGGCAGGCTGGCGAGGTTGGTTCCGGCCAGTGCACCCGGCAAGGTGCGCCCGAGACCGGCGATGCGCTCGACCGTGGTCACCCGCCCGCCATCCAGGGTCATGCGTCCCAGGTTGGTATCGATCCAGATGTTGCCTTGACCGATGGCAAACAGCCGGCCGACGAACACCTCGCCGTTCTCGTAGGCCACGCGCACGGCACCCACGTTGGGCGTCAGCACGCGCTCGGCGCGCTCGAGGGCGTTCGTCGGAACGCTCTCCTCGTACCAGTGGTTGCGCAGCCGGCCACGCCGCAGCCCTTCCTGGGGCTCGGCCTGGGCCGTCGAGAGGTCCTCGACCACCATGCGCGGGTCGGTGGGAGCCTGGCCCTCGCCCAGCGGCTCGATCGGGAGCGACGGATCCGTCGCCGGCTCGAAGGCCAGCGCCGAGCGCTCGCTCAGGGGCGCAGGCCCGGTCGAGCGGGCCAGGCGCTCCGCACCTTCGAGGGTGGCGAAGGCGAAGGGCCTGCCGCCCCCCGGGGCTTCCTGGGCCCAGGTCCCCAGGCGCGGGACGACCGTCGCCGTGCGCGACGTCGAGAGCTTGCCCAGGCGCCAGGCCGTATAGCGATCCAGGGCGCCGCGGTCGTTCCCGAAGAGCAGCGCGGGTCCCGTCGGCCGGGTCGCGTCGGCGAGGGTATCGGCGCTGGGCAGGAAGCGCGGCGCTGGCTGGGCAGCTGCCTCGGCTTCGGCCAGGCGCGCAGCGGCCTCGCGCTCCTCGGCCAGGCGTAGGCCCTCGGCCTCGGCGGCGCTCGCCAGGGCGGTGAGGAACGGAGCCACCGGCATCAGCGGCGGCGTGGTCAGGGCGACGGGCCGGTCGAGGGCATCGAGACCGGCCAGGATGCGGCTGGCGAC
This sequence comes from Planctomycetota bacterium, assembly GCA_021776885.1. Classification (GTDB taxonomy): domain Bacteria; phylum Planctomycetota; class UBA1135; order UBA1135; genus JAJFFA01. Next base: position 555 of record JAJFFA010000350.1, on the reverse strand, counting down.
GTCGGGCTCGACCTGCAGCTCCAGGGCCAGGACGCGTCCCTCAGCCAGGGCCTCGAAGGAGTCGAGCACCGCGACTGCGGAGGCGCTGTCGAAGGGAGCGCGTGCTGCACCCGCTCGTGGGTCCGGCCCGAGCTCCGAGCCATCTTCGCCGCTGTCGTAGTTGTCCTCGAGGTTCGAGTACCACTTGGTCCCGTCCCCGCCATAGCTCGTCTCGCCGCGATCCCCGCTGGCGTTGCCGGGGGTGCGCGCGACCTCGGTCCGCGACGCTCCAGTGCCGCCCGCCGGGCCCACGGGCTCGGGGCGCGAGTTCGAGAGCGGAGTGATCTGCACCGGGTCGGTCGGGGCGTCGACGACCAGGGGATCGCTGGTCGTCTCCTCGAGGGACCCGCGGTTGCTGAACAGGGCCCACATGGTGATGGTGCCCGCGACCGCTGCGGCGGACGCGGCGGCGTAGAAGACGAAGCGCGAGGCCGCGACGGTGGACGCCTCCGGCTCGACGAACGAGGCGTCGAGGGGAACGGGGCGCAGCTCTTCGGTCTCGGCGGCACCCTGGGT
>JAJFFA010000349.1 GCA_021776885.1 Planctomycetota bacterium | reverse complement strand
GCAGGGCGCTCTGGGCCACGTCCCGCGCGGCCTCTACGTCGCCGAGGAGGCGCCAGGCGAGGCGCACCAGGCGCGGCTCGAGGCGCCGCAGGGTCTCGGCGTCGATCGTCCCCGGGCCGCCGCCCGACCCCGTCGGGAAGGCGTGCAGGCGGCCCGCGGCGCGATCCCCGGGCTCGTCGGGCTCGCCGGGCTCCCAGGGCTCATCGGGCTCGCCGTCCGGCACAGGGGCTTCCAGGGGCATGGCGTCCATCGCTACGCAGATCAGACGGCCGGGGCGGGCGCTGGACGACGGATTTGGGACAATCCAGGCCGAAACCCGGGCCCGCCCGGGCTGTTCCAAGCGCGCGATGGACCCCCAGGACACCCAGCAGGCTGGCGCCGGCGCCGATCCCCAGGCGCAGGGCGGCCGCGACCCGGGCACCGAGCTCATGCTGGCCTTCCAGGCCGGCGACGAGTCGGCCTTCGAGCGTCTCGTCGAGCAGCACTCGGGTCAGGTGTTCGCGCTCCTGACGCGCTTCCTCGGCCGCCACTCGGCGCGCGAGGACATGGTGCAGGAGGTCTTCCTGCGCGTGGTCCGGGCGCGCGAGCGCTACCAGCCGACCGCGCGCTTCACGACCTGGCTCTACCGCATCGTCTTCAACCTGTCGGTCAACGAGACCCAGCGCGCCTCCGGGCGCGGCGGCATGTCCCTGGACGCGGGGACCAACGACGGGGAAGACGCGCCGCGCGAGTGGGCCGACGCCAGCGTCCCGGACCCCTCGGAGGGGATCGAGCGCGAGGACGTCGTGCAGGCGGTGCGCGCCGCGATCCAGGCGCTGCCGGAGACCCAGCGCATGGCGCTGGTCCTGGCGCGCTACGAAGGCCTGCCCTACGTCGAGATCGCGGAGGTGCTCGACTCGTCGGAGAAGGCGATCAAGTCCCTCGTGCATCGCGCCCGGGAGACCTTGCGGGTGCGGCTCGGGCCGCTGCTGCGGGAGGAGTACGCATGAACCCTTGTCGCGAGTTCCGTCGCCGGCTGGAGCGCGCCCTCGATGCGCGTCAGCGCGCGCCGCAGGACTTCACCCACCTGGGCTGGCACGAGCACCTGGTGTCGTGCACGCCCTGTCGCGAGCTGCTCGAGGCCGAAGAGGCGCTCGAGATGCTGCTCGCCTCCCTGCCCGATCCGCGCCTGCCGCAGGACCTGGCGCAGCGCGTCTTGCTGCGCCTCGTGGCGACGCGCGGCGACGAGCGCCTGGATCACTTGCTGGCTCTGGACGAGGACGCCGAGGCGCCCAGCGGTCAGGCCGCGCGGATCGTCTCGGGGGTGCGCAACGACCAGGACCAGAAGCTCGACCGGCTGCTCGAGAGGGCGGGCGTCGTGGACGTTCCCGAGGGGCTCGCCGGCCGTGTGCTGGCAGGCGTCGCGGCGCAATGCGCGGCCCAGCCCGCGACGGCTCGCCTGCTCGTGTTCCCGCGCCGGCGGCTCCTGCGCGGGGCCGCGGCTCTGGTGCTGGTCGCCGGTTCGATCGGGCTCTGGTCCCTGTCGCGTGCCGGCCTCGACGAGGAGCCGCCCGAGGGTCTGCTGGCCGCCCTCGACGTGCTCGAGAACTGGGACGCGATCGCCAGTGACGATCTGGCCGTGCGCACGGGGATCGGGTTCGAGCAGGCGGACGAGGCGCTGCTCGACTTCATGGATCCCGCCGACCTGGGCGACCTGGATGGTGTCGGAGGCACGCGACGATGAAGTCCTTCTTCGCGAGACGCGCCCTCGTGTTCGTGGCCCTGGCCCTTGTCCTGGCGGTCGGGGTGGCGGCGACGGCCTTCGACATGGACGAGCTGCGCGCGCGCTGGTCGAGCCTCTCGGCGGACGAGAAGGACGTGATGCGCGAGCGCTTCGAGCGCTACCAGGCCATGGGCGAGACCGAGCGCGCGGCCCTGGCCGAGAAGTCACGCCGCATCGACCTCCTGGCGCGGCGCATGTACCGCGGCCTGTCGGACTCGGAGCGCGCGCGCTTCGACGACCTGGGGCCCAAGCAACGCCGCGAGCTGCTGCGCGAGATGGCGGTCGACCACGCCCGCGACATCGGCGAGCGCATCCAGGCCAAGCTGCCGGCCCACGCCATGGCGCGCCTGGAGAGCGCCAGCGCCGACGACTGGGTCGACTTCCTCGAGGAGTTCAAGCGTCGCCAGCGGCTGCGCATGGACCAGGTCCTCTCGAACCTGGGGCAGGAGCTCGAGCTCGACGAGTCGGAGGTGCGCCGCCTGCGCAACCTCGACGACGACGAGCGCGGGCGCAAGTTCCTCGAGCTGATGCAGCGCCGCTCGCAGCGCGCGGTCGCCGACCTGCCCCCGGGCCTGGCGCGCGAGCGCTGGGCGGAGATCCAGCAGCTTCCGCCGGACGACTTCTTCGAGGCGATCATGGAGCTGCGCGAGGCCTACCCGGGCTTCGGCCGGCCCCCGGGCTCCCCGCTCCCGCCGCCGCGCATCGGAGCGGACGACGCGGAAGGCGAGGCTGTCGAGCGCACGCCCGTGCCCCCCGAACTGGCCCTGACGCTCAACCGCGTCCTGCACCCCTCCCTCGAGGAGCGCCTGGACCTGGTGGACCTGGACGCGGCCCACCGCGGTGTCGAGATCTCGAAGCGCCGCCGCGGCCGCATCCTGCGCCTGTTCGAGGAGAGCGGCGTCCTGCCGGACGTCGAACGCCGCCGCCTGACGATCCTGCCCGACGGCCGCTTCTTCCATCGCGTCCGCAGCCTCCTGCGCCACGGAATCCCCGTGCACGGGGAGGAGCCCGAAACACCGGAGTAGCCTGGCTCCGTACGCCGCTGCCGTGGGTAGGTCGATTGGCGGACTTGGCCTCAGCGCCGGGTCAGGCGCATCGCGACGTGGCCGCCCACGAGCAGGACGATGTCGCCGTTGGCCAGGCGCCAGCCGTTGACGCGCGTCAGGGTCGCGAGGAAGAGGCGCTCGCGCTCCATCGCCGCGGGCGGGCCGGCGCGGCGGGTGGTGATCAGGGGCGTGAAGCTCAGGTCGCCGCCCTCGACCAGGGTGCGGCCCGAGCAGCGGTTGACGCCGGTCGAGCCGGTCACGCGGCCGTCCGCGGCGAACTCGAGCTCGAGCCCCGTGCCGCTGACGTCCGTGCCGTCGATGGACGCGACGTCGAAGTGGCCCACCGGAGGGGCGGGGGGGATCTGACCGCGGGAGGCGCAGGCGCAGAGGGCGGCCAGCAGGACGGGCAGGGCGAAGGCGAGGGCGTGCACGGGGTTCATCACGCCCAGACCATAGCTCAAGCTGCGGGGGGATTGGAGCCCGCGTGGGGCGCTACCAGGCGTAGCCGTTCACGCCGCCCGCGGCGTCGGGCTCGTCGTACCACAGGTCGAGCAGCTCGAACCAGTTGTCGATCACGCCGTCCCCCGGCGTCGCACCGTCGGCGCAGAAGCGGTAGCCACCGTAGTGGCCGAAGCGGCGTGCGTCGCCGGGGTGGTACCAGTTGAGGTCCTCCCAGTCGCCCGACGGGAAGACGACGTAGGCGCCGTGGCGCCCGGCCTCGAAGCCCGGGTAGCGGGCCAGGCCGAAGGAGGCGACCACCAGCCCGTCGACGGCCTCGGCGAGGGTCGCGGCCAGGGCGCGGGTGTCGGCCTCGAACTGCTCCTCCGCCTGGATCAGGCGCGCCAGGTCGAACAGGTCGAAGTAGGGGCCGTCCCTCCAGGAGGGCTCGCCGGGAACGAAGTAGTCGATGCACGGACGCTCGTCCCCGAAGCCGCGCAGGGCCTCGACCAGCTCGCGCTCCTCCTCGCTCTCGGCCAGGCGCCGGGCGAGGGCATCGAGGGCCTCTTTCACGTCGGCCGCGCGGGTCAGGTCGAAGCAGGCCTGGGCCTCGCCGTTGATCTCGTCGGCGTAGCCCGGCTCGAGCTCGAGCACGGCGTGGCGGCTGCGCTCGGTCTCCTCGACCACCAGGCGGCCAAAGTCGAGCGCGGACAGGCCACGCGGGTCGAGCCAGGCACCCTCGCCCGCGGGCGCCTCCCCGGGGCGCAGGCGCGGGACGATCTCGCCCCACGGGAAGGGGAACCCGGCGTTGGGCGTGGCGACCATCACGTCGACTCCGAAGCCGGCCTCGTCGCTGTCACCCGGCTTGCCCTTCGGGCGCCACTGGTAGGCGTTCTCGACGCCGGCCATCAGGCACACGTCGAAGACCACGAGGTCGACCGAGTCGCGCGCCTCGAGCACGTCCGTGACCTCGGCCACGTACAGCTCGTCGTCCCCGGACTCGTTGTCGGGGCACCATGCGAAGCCGCCGCCGTGGCTGTAGAAGACGAGGGCGTAGCGCTGCGCCGGGTAGTGCGCCCGGGTCCAGCGCACGAAGTCACGCAGCACCTCGGCGTCGCCCGTGTTGACCTCGGACGAGCCCACGCGCGAGATCTGTGGCAGCTCGTCGCCGCCGTCCTGGCGCACGGCGCGACCTTGCTGGAAGGCATAGAGGCGCGCGTCGACGAAGTCCTCGCCGAAGCCCGCGCTCGAGGCGCTGAAGCCCTCCATGCGGTCGACCAGGAAGACGAACTGCATGCCGCTGGCGGCCGCGGAGGCCTCGCGGAAGGCCTCCATGTCGGGCACGAACGACTCCTCGGCGCTGTTGGCCGTGGCGCCGTAGAACATCACGGTCCAGGCGGCGGCGGGTTCGGACGCCGAAGCTTGGGGGGCGACGGAGGCGACGCCGGCGAGGAGCAAAGAGAGGGACAGCAACATGGGGGTCTCACGCTTCGGATGGGGTGCCGCCCGGGTCCATGGGCAGCACGCTGGTTTCCTTGTGGGTCTCGAGGACGATGACCGTCTTGGTCGAGCGCACCAGCGGTACGCGCGCCAGCTCCTGGTGCAGGAAGCGGTGCAGGTCGTCGGTCCCGGCCACGCGCACCTTCATCAGGTAGCAGTCGTCGCCGGCGATGTCGTGCAGCTCGAGCACCTCGGGCAGGGCCGCGACGGCGCGGGCGACCTCCGGCCGCCCGAGGGGCTCCTCGGTGCGCAGGAACACGAAGGCCAGGAGCCCGCGCTCGAGGGCCTTCGGGTCGACCCGCGCCCCGTAGCCCTGCACGACCCCGCGCTCCTCGAGCTTCTTCACCCGCTGGTGCACGGCCGAGGGCGCCATCTCCAGGCGCCGCGCGAGGTCCGCGTTGGACATCCGGGCGTTGGCCTGGAGCAGGTCGATGAGCTGGGCGTCGATGGAGTCGATCATTCGTCTGGCGCTCGTGTACGGAGTCGATCCTACGTTGTTTGTGCTCAATCGGAGACAATATGTCTTCTGGCCGCCCAGCTCGGGCCAGCTCGGGCCGAGGGCGTGCGCCGCGCCAAAAAGACCCGATCCCGCGCATCATGGAGCCCACTCCCGGGCTCTGCCCGCCTGGAGTCCGGCCTTGCCCAGCACCCCCGATCCCCTCGACCTCGAGCGCCACGCGCGCTTCGTGCGCGCCATCGCCCGCCGCCTGACCCGCGACGAGCACACGGCCGATGACGTGGTCCAGGACACCTGGGTCGCGGCCCACGCGACACCGCCGCGGGCGACCGGGGGCCCAGCTCGCACGAGCTGGTTGGGGCGCGTCGCGCGCCACCTGGCCCTGCGCGCCGGGCGCACGCGCGAGCGGGTGCAGGAGCGCGAGGAGGCGGTGGCGCGGCCCGAGGCCGTGGCGTCGCCGCTCGAGATCCTCTCGCGCGAGAGCGCCCTGCGCAGCGTCACCGACGCCGTCCTGGCCCTCGACGAGCCCTACCGCGACACGATCCTGTCCAGCTTCTACGAGGGCCTCGACGCGCGGGCCATCGCGGCCCGCGACGGCGTGGCCCTGGCGACCGTGCGCAGCCGCCGCACCCTCGCCCTGGCCCACCTGCGCGAGCGCCTCGACCGCGAGTGCGGCGGCGAGCGCGGCGTGTGGAGCGCCACGCTCTCGATCCTGGCCGACTCCCCCCCGCCCCTCGCCGCCATCCCCGCCTCCCCGTCGCAGACGGGGCCGGCCACCCAGGCGGCACCCCCCCTGGCCCTGGGAGTCCTGACCGTGACCACCGCCACGAAGTTGATCGCCGTCGCCGCCACCCTCGCCGTGGCGGCCGCGCTCTGGACGCGCTCGAGCGCGGAACCCGCCCGCGGCGCGGACGTGCCCCTGGCCGACGCGCGAGTCGCGCGCCCCAGTCCGCCGGCCCTGGACGACGAGGGCGCGGACGCGCGCCAGATCGCAACGCCCGGGCTGGCCGCTCAGGCGCTGCCCGGGCTGACCGGGCTGACCGGGCCACTCGGGCTCCCCGGGACGAGCGCTGACGCGGGACGGGCGGCCGTGGAGGTCAGCGTCGTCTATCCGGGCGGCGCACCCGCGGCCGGTCGCGTGGTCGAGCTGGTCCCGGAGCGCCCGGCGGGTCGCGGCGGGGTCCGGCGCCTGCGCAGCGACGCGCTGGGCAAGGTGCTCTTCGAAGGGCTAGAGCCGGGCCACCTCGACGTCCAGGCCGACCTGGGCGGAGGCGTCGAGCTGGAGGTCGGAGCCGGAGAGCGCGCCGAAGCCCGGCTCGAGCTGCCCCGCGGGCTGCGCGTCCGGGGTCGCGTCGTCGACCTCGACGGCGTCGGCGTGGCGGACGCCGAGGTGCTGCTCTCCGAGAGCCGACTGGGCGATGGCTTCGTCGTCGCGCGCACGGACGCGGGCGGGGCCTTCGACCTCAGTCCGGTCGAGCACTGGCGCGAGATCAGCGCGCGCCACCCGCGGCTCGGCCCCTCGGCGCGCTTCAACCTGTCCGACGCGCGGCAGTCGGGAGAGCTGGAGGCCGAGGTCGAGGTCGTGCTCGAGCTGGTCGGGCGCGCCGCCGCCCTGACGGGCGTGGTGCGTGACCCGCAGGGCCTGCCGATCGCCGGGGCCTGGCTCCTGGCGCAGGGCTACGCCCGCGGGCAGGTCTGGGACTGGCGTGACCGCGTCAGCCTGGGGGCGTACGCGGATGCCGCCGGCGTCTTCCGGCTCGCGGGCCTGCCCGTGGGCAGCATCGAGCTGGCCGTGTGTGGCGCCGGGTGGGCGCCCACGCTGCAGACCGTCGAGGTCGTCGAGGGCGACAACGTCCTCGACCTGGCCCTCGAGGCGCAGGCCACGGTCGCGGGGATCGTGCGCGACCTCCGCGGCGAGCCCCTCGCGAACGTGCAGGTCGGCCTGGCGGGCTACGACTCGAGCCGCCCGCGCACGCGCACGGACGCGGCCGGCCGCTACCGCCTGGGCGGACTCTCGAGCGGCGCCGTCGACCTCGTCGCGCGCTACGACCTGGGGCAGGTGCAAGAGCGCCTGCAGCTCGCGTCGGGTGAGGTCTTCGAGTGGGATCCGGTCCTGGGCGAGGGGCGCGTCCTGCGCGGGCGGGTCGTCGACGGCGGCGGGCGCGGGCTGCCGGGCTGGAGCCTGCACGCCCGCACGCGCAGCGCGACCGGGCGCGTCACGGGCCTCAGCGCCGGGACGGACGAGGACGGCGCCTTCCTGATGATGGGGGTGCCCTCGGAGCCCTTCGGCGTCGAGGTCTACTCGGCCGAGGAGAACTACCAGCGCGTGCTGCGCCTGCCCGACGTCGTCGCCGGCGAGCCGCTCGAGATCGTGATCGGACCCGAGCACATGCCGAGCGCGCGGGTTTCCGGCCGCGTGCAGTGGTCCGATGGAACGCCGCTCTTCGGCCAGGTCCTCGCCTCCGGCCCCTGGGGCGGGCGCTACTACGACCTGGACGCCCTCAGCGGCGGCTTCGACCTGGGACCGTTCAGCCCCGGGCCCTACGAGATGACCCTGGCCCACGCCTCCCTCGGCGACGTGCACCTGGCCGACTTCGAGCTCGCGCCCGCCGAGTCCCTCGACCTGGGCACGATCAGCTTCGCGCCGCCGGCCGCCCTCTCGATCTCCGTCGAGGGCGAGCTCGGGCGCATCGCGCCCTTCGAGCGCTTCATGGTGCTGTACCGCCCGGACCACGGCGGGCCGGTCTACTGGCGCTCGATCCACGACTGGGGCGAGGGGACGGCCGGGGACAGCGTCGCCCTGCTCCCCGGGCGCTACCTGTTCTGGGCGGAGGCCCCGTCGAAGGGCCTGGCCGATCGGCGCATTCCCTTCGACGTCGAGGCGGGGCAGGAGCTGACCCTCGACATCGCCCCAGCGCCCGGCGTGCCCGTGCTCTTCCGCTGGGTGCTGCCGGAGGGCGTCGAGGAGCCGGCGGTCTACTACCCCGAGCTCGAGGTGGACGGCGAGTCGCTGTTCGTCTTCGCCCATGGCCCGCGCTCGGTGCTGACGTACCGCCTGCCCTACGGGCTGGCGCGGATCTCGGTGCGCTCGGACACCGGGCTGGAGGGCGAGGTGCTGCACGCGGTCTCCGCCGGCGACGCGCCGCCGCAGGGCGAGCGCTGGATCGAGGTGTCCGTGTCCCTGCACTGAGTCGCGGCCGGGCTCCCTGCGCTGCCCCGCCGGCGCTACCGTGGGCGCCGTGTCTGGCCCCCTGGATGTGCCGCTCGTGTCGGTCGAGAACCTCTTCGGGGCCCGGCCTCTGGAAGCGGTGCGGGCCATCGTCGATCTACGCAGCCCCTCCGAGTTCGAAGAGGACCACCTGCCCGGGGCGCTGAACGTGCCGCTCTTCGACGATGCCAGTCGCGCCGTGGTCGGATTCCTGTACAAGCAGGAGTCGCCCGACGCGGCCTTCGAGCGCGGACGCGAGCTGACCCTCGAGCGCGTCGACGACCTGGTGCGCGGGGTGGCCCAGGCCGCGCACTGGAGCGTGCCCCAGGCCGACCTCGGCGCGCGGGTCGAGGAGCTGACGGCGGGCGGGCTCGAGGGCATGCAGGCGGCCCTCGCGAGCTCCCTCGTCGAGACGCCGCCCCGGGCGCCCGTGGTGCTGCACTGCTGGCGCGGGGGCATGCGCTCGCGCAGCGTGATCGCGCTGCTGCGCTCCCTCGGGCTGGATGCGGCGGTGGGGCTCGAGGGCGGCTACAAGAGCTACCGCCGACAGGTGCTCGGGCAGCTCGCCGGGTGGGACGCGCCCCCGGCCTTCGTCCTGCGCGGGTTGACCGGGGTGGGCAAGACCCTGGTGCTGCGCGCGGTCGAGGCGCTGCGACCCGGCTGGATCCTGGACCTCGAGGGTTGCGCCGGTCACCGCAGCTCGCTGCTCGGCATGGTCGGGCTCGAACCCGTGAGCCAGAAGCGCTTCGAGTCGCGCCTGGCGCAGCGCCTGCGGGCGGGGTTTCCGGGGCCCGTGGTGTTCGAGGGAGAGAGCCGCAAGGTAGGCGACGTGACCGTGCCGCCGCGCATGTGGCGCAGCCTGGTGGAGGGCACGGACATCCAGCTCGCATGCGGGATCGAGCGCCGCATCGACGTGCTGGTCGAGGACTACCTGGCGCGGGACGAGGCGCGACCGCTGCTGCGCACCCAGCTCGAGAGCGTCGAGCAGCGCATGCGTCCGCGGGCGCCCCTGGTCGAGCTGTTCGACGCCGGGCGCGAGCGCGAGGTGGTGGCGCTCTTGCTCGAGCATTACTACGACCCGCTCTACCGGCACTCGGAGAAAAAGCACCGATACGCGGTCACGATCGACTCGGACGACCCTGAGCGCGCCGCGCGCGAGGTCGTGGAGTGGATCGAGGGGCGCGGGTAGTCGAACGGTCACACATCGCGGCGCACTTCGAAGCGGGCGGGAACCGAAACGACCCCAGCCACCCCGAAGACCCACGATGAAGCAACTCTTCTCCAGCCTGCTCACCAGCCTGGCCCTGTTCGCGCCCGCCCTGGCGCAGGATGCCGAGCGCCCCGCCCTCGAGCAGTACAACCTCTCCCGCGGCCTGGCCCTGTCCGGCTACGACCCGGTCGGCTACTTCGCCCAGGGCGGGGGCAAGCCGCAGAAGGGCGACAAGGACCTGAGCGCGAGCCACCGCGGCGTGACCTATCGCTTCGCGAACGAGCGCAACCGCGCGGCCTTCGTTGCCGCGCCGGAGGCCTTCGAGCCGGCCTACGGTGGCTGGTGTGCCTACGCCATGGCCAAGGGCAAGCAGGTCGAGGTCGACCCGAAGTCGTACCTGATCGAGAACGGGCGCCTGCTGGTCTTCTACGACGGGCTGTTCAACGACACGCGCAAGAAGTGGGGCAAGGAAGGGCCCGCCGAGCTGGGTCCGAAGGCGGACGCGGCCTGGAAGCGCTTCAGCGGCGAGGACGGTCCGCGCGACGTGTCCCACTTCAACCTGCGTTCGGGGGTCGGCCTGAAGGGCTACGACCCGGTCGCCTACCGCTCCGGAGCGGCGCGCGAGGGCAGCGCGAAGATCGAAGCGACCCACGCCGGCGTGAGGTACCACTTCGCCACCGAGGCCAACCGCACGGCCTTCCTGGCGGCGCCCGCGGGGTACGAGCCGCGCTACGGCGGCTGGTGCGCCTGGGCCATGTCCCAGGGCAAGCAGGTCGCGGTCGACCCGGCGGCCTACGCCCTCGAGGGGCGCGCGCTCTACGTCTTCTACAACGCGGCCAAGCGCGACGAGTGGAAGGGTCAGATGCAGTCGATGCTGAAGAGCGCCGACCGACACTGGGCCGAGCTGACGATGAACTGAGTCTTTCTCGAGTTCGGTCAGAGATGCGAGCGCGCCGCGACAACTGGATGCGGCGCGCATGGAGGACCGCCACCTGAGCTCCCCAGCTCACCCACTTCCTCCGACTCGTTTTCCGCATCTCGGCCATGAAAACCAAAGTCATTCCCTTCCTCCTGACCCACGCTGCCCTCGCGCTCGCAGTCAGTTCCTCCGCACCGGTGGTCGCCCAAGGCACCTTCGGCAGCGGCGGGGAGACGACGAGCCACGACGCTGCGACCCTGCGCCTGTTCGGCACGCGCTACCCAGACATTCCCTTCGACGTCGAGATCCGCGGGGAGGCGGGACGCACGGGTGTCCTGCTCGAAGCCGTGAATCTCAGCTTGACCCAGGGCTCGGCCACGGACATCGGCGCGCGGCAAGAGCTCCTGACCCAGCTCCTGCGGCGCGAGGGCAAGGGGCACCCCTTCCAGACCGACGCCACGGGAGTCGCCCGCGTGCGCCTGCGCGGCTGGCCGGCGGGTGCCGTCGGGCACCTGCAGGCGGTCTTCCCCGGACGCCGCGGTCTCGCCCCCACGGTCACCGCGCGCAGCCTGGCGTTGCAGGCGGCGGTCCAGGCCCTACCCCTGGTCGAGCCCGTGATCACGGGCTTCAGCCAGGACAGTGGCGGGCCCGGTGACACGATCGTCATCGACGGCTTCAACTTCGGGACGGGCTCGCCGGACGAGCTGGCGGTCGTCCAGGAGGGGGTCGGGTTCTTCGACTTCGTGACCCTCGACCGCTCGGACACCCAGTTGACCGTGCAGATGCTGCCCTTCGGCGGCGACCCGGTCGCGGCGGGTCCCCTGACCGTCTCCAAGGGGATCGGCGGTTCGACCCAGATCCCGGACCAGGGGGGCTTCGTCTTCGAGGAGCCGGTCGTCGGCCAGTGCTTCGACCGCGCCGATCCCGACGCCCGTTCGACCTCGAGCATCGTCTTCGTTCCGGTGCCCCCGGTCGGTCCGGGCGTCCCGTGCACGACACCCCCGGACTATTCGTCGTCCTACAAGCGCGTCAGCAGCTGGAGCATCACGAATGGGGTGGCCTCGATGACCGTGCCGCCGGAGTGGTGCAACGCGGACCGCATGTTCCTGCGTCTGTACTTCCGGCGCATCCTGCCCAACGGCCACGAAGCCGACCGCTGCATCGCCCGTGACATCGTCCTGCCGGACCTCGACCCGTGCAATCCGTTCACGGCGAACGTCGTCCTGAGCTCGATCGACCTGCAACTGTCCAGCGCCTTCAACGCTGCCGGCATCACCTGTTTCACGTCGGTGAATGGTTCGACCCGGACGATCTCTGTCCTGTGCAACGACCCGATCAGCTACGTCTGGCCGTGCAGCGGCCTGTTCGTCCAGTACGGACCGACCAGCCTGGCCGAGGTCGACGCGGGGATCGCGGACGACTACGTGGCCCCGACCGAGAGCGCCACTCCCAGCGCGGGCCTGGCGGCCTACATCGCCAGCATCCCCGCCTGGGGCACCACCCTCGACTTCGATGAGGTCGACGCGGACCGTGCCTTTGGGCACACCTTCAGCAACCTTCCGGCGCGGGCCCGCGACGCGCGGCTCGAGATTCGCATGCGACCGCTGAACAGCCTGGCCGACAACGATGGTCTCTCCATCGGCTTCAATGGCAGCGGCGCCAACCCCCTCTTCAAGTGGGGATCGGCGATCCGCGACCTGCCCGAAGCGGGCGGCGCCTGGACCACGAACCCGTCGACGATCTTCTGCATCGACCTGACCCAGGTGCCCACGGCCGATGGTCCGAGGAACCTCTTGCGTGAGCTGTGCGAGGGCGGCGGCCCCTGGTCCCTGGATGTGTTCCTCCAGGACGACACGGCGGTCGACTCGATGAGCCTGAAGATTCGCTACTGCGATTGAGGGCTGTCTGCCCCCGGCGCCCCACTTGCGTTGGTGGGGCGCCAGCGGACCGCCGTGACCCTCGCCGCCGCGCAACGTCGAGTAGGACCCCCTTCAATCCAGGGCGATGCGCAGCTCGCGGCCACGGGCCGAGAGCACGGCCCAGCGAGAGGCCATGCGCACGACGGGCTGACCGGAGCGCCGCAGGGGCAGCCCGCTCTCGTCCTCGAGCAGGACGCGCTCGCTGCCGCTCAGCACGTCCTGTTCCGGGCCGACCTCGGTCGACAGGTCGAGGTTGGGCCACAGGAAGCCGCAGCGCACCTCGAGGTCGCCGGAGCGCACGCCCTCGATCCCGCGCGGGCCCAGGTCGAAGCGCAGCACGGAGCGGACGCGCAGGCTGCGTCGCGCGCTCGTGCGCCGCTCGGGCTGACCCCCGGCGCCCAGGACCCAGTACGGATCGCCGCCGAGCTGCAC
>JAJFFA010000348.1 GCA_021776885.1 Planctomycetota bacterium | reverse complement strand
CTCGGAGCCGCGGCCTGAAGAAGAACTCTGGTTGCTGCCGAGCGAGCTGAGTCGCGACTTCGCGCGCGTTGTCGGGAGCTCCATGCCCGAGATGCATCCGCGCATCGACTTCGTGGAGGATCCCGAGCTACTCGTCGCGGGAAGACCGGGCATGGTGGACGCCACGGGTGTCGCGGCGCTGACCACCTATCCCGAAACCGCGTTCAACCGTCGGGCAGACTACCAGAGGTGGGGGGTCTACGGCGTCGAAGCTGCCCACGACGGTGAGTGGGTGGCGCTCGGCACGGAGCACTCGATTCTCCTCTACGCTGGCGCAAGCGGTCGGCGCCTGCGCGAGGTGTCCGTTCCGCAGGCGGCCTTCGTCTACGCTCTCGCGCTGTCGCCGGACGGCGAGCTGCTGGCCGCCGGGCTTCAATCCGGGAACGTCGTGCTCTACGAGACGCGCTTTTGGAATCCGGTCCTCACCCTCCGGGCCCACGACGACTACGTCTTCGACCTGGCCTGGTCCCCGGACGGAACGCGCCTCTTCAGCGTGTCCGGCGACGCCAGCCTGAAGGTCTGGGACTCGGTCCACCCCATCGCGCGCCGCTTCCACGCCGAGGAACGCGAGGCCCGCCTCGACGCCGCGCGCGCTCGACTGGCCCAGCTCACGGCCGAGCTGGGCGACCCGCGTGTCGCCGCCCAAAGGCTGCTGGACGAGTGCGAGCCCGATCCGGAGCGGCGCATCGCCGCCCGCCGCGCCGTGCTCGAGGCGCTCTAGCCGAGTGCCGCCCAGCCCGCGGGCGGAGCGCCGGCGCCAGCTGCCAAGGTCCCCCGCATGACCAAGATCGAGAGGATCGTGACGCACCCCGGCGGTGCCCACAAGGACGACCTGCTGGCGACCTGTGTACTCATCGCGCGCCACGGTTGTCCCGTCGTGAGGCGCGACCCCACGGGCGCGGAGTTGGCCGATGCCTCCGTCGCGATCGTCGATGTGGGCGGGTCCCACGGCGCGTCGCTCAGCGCCTTCGACCACCACCACTTTCCTCGTCCGCTACCTCCTGCGCCCGCCCCTCGTCGGGTCTCGTCTGTCGATCGACGACCGCGGACGTGTCCAGCTCGCGCTGAAGAAGCCCTTCCGCGACCGAACAACCCACCTCGCCTTCGAGCCGCTCGAGCTCATCGCTCACCTCGCCTCCCGGGTCCTCTTCGGAACGACCCACTGGGTCGTTCCGATCCCGCTGCGCGGGACCGAGGCTTGCCTCCCCCGCCCGCGCCGTCACCTCTTCACGTACCACGGCGTCCTCGCGCCCGGGTCGTCCTGGCGAGGCGACGCGGTTCCGGCGCCGCCCGACACGGGAGTCGACGATTCGGCCTCTTCGCCCTCGCCCGCGCTCGCCGGTTCGGTCTCCGCTCCTCCGATCCGCGCGACCGCTCCACCTCACACGGCCCCCTACATCGCCTGGGCCGACCTCCTGCGTCGCGTGTTCGCCCTCGACGCACTCCAGTGCGACCCATGCGGCGGCCGCAGGCGCGTCATCGCGTGCGTCACCGAGCCCGGGCCCGTGCGCGCCATTCTCGAGAGCCTCGGACTCGATCCTGATCCTCCGCGCCTCGCACCCGCACGCTCTCCCCCCGAGCTCGCTTTCCCTGATTGAGCCCGAGCCCTACCCTCTGAAACACCGCTTCTGGACCGGCGTGAGGCGACGCGTGTGCTCCCGCCTTGCCCTCGCACCCCAAGATCTCGCTACGCCGACTTCGACAATCCCCCGAACGGCGCTTCAGTGCCACCAGCGCACGTCTGGGCGATCGAGACGCCGAGCCGCTCGAGCGACTCCCTGTGGATCGATGGCCGGACGGATCTGACCCCCTTGCGACTCGTACCGGGCAGCGACTGCCCAGCACTACCATCGCGCCGCTCAGGGCCCCGCGGCGCCTCGACGCCGCTGGCCGCTCTCGGCGAGGGGCTGCGCTGCGTGGGCGGCCGGGCGCGGCGCGTCTTACCTATCGGCCCGGAGGGCCGAGACGCGCGCGCATCGGCCAACTGCGTAGACTGGGGGAGGGCGCCCTGCGCGTCCTGCCCACAAAGGAGTGGCGTCGCCATGATTTCTGCACTCGCCCTAGCTCTCGTCCTGGCCCCCGGTGACTTCGAGCTCGTTCCGCTCGGCCGCAGCGCGCTCGCCGGCCTCACCCAGGGCGGCAGTCTCACGGCGTTCGTCGTCGCCGAGGCGCAGGAGGGCACCGACCTGAACGGTGACGGAGACCTCGCCGATCGCGTGCTGTTCGTGCATGACGGCGCGCGCGGGACGACGCGCAACGTGGGGCTCGCGCTCGGCGTCCACCCCACGCGCATCGGTGGCGCCCTCGTCGGCGCCGGCGTCGATGAAGCGGCTCAGGGTGGTGTCGACCTGAACGGCGACGGGGACGCGCTGGACGAGGTGCCCGTGTTGTTCGATACGCAGACGGGGCGGCTCCTTATCCCCGGTCACGCTGGCCGTTTCCCCGTCGCGGCCCTCGCCGATCCGGAATGGATCCCGTTCGAAGTGTTCGAGTTCGACGAGGGTGCAGACTTGAACGGCGACGGCGACGCCAGCGACCGAGTGCACTTCGTGTACCGCGTCTCGACGGAAACGGCGACGCCGCTCGGTCTGGCGGCGAGGCACGGCATCGAGCCCGTGGTCGCGGAGGGACGGATGGCCTTCAGCGTGAGCGAGCTCGCCCAGAGCGCGGATCTCAACGCAGACGGCGACCTCTCGGACTCCGTGCTCCACGTGCGCGAACTGCGGACCGGGGTCACCACGCTCTACCCCTACTCGGCGTGGGACCTGCGCGTCGCGGGAGGGCGCGTCGCGTTCCAGGTGCGCGAGCAGGAGGCGAACATGGACCTCTCCGGTGATGGGGCCCTGTTCGACTTCATCCCGCACCTGCTCGAGCTCTCGAGCGGGAGCGTGACCAACTTGGGCCTCGCCGGGAGCTTCTCCTTCAAGCCCGAGTTCGACGGACGCTTCCTGGTGGCCGTCGCGAACGAGTTCTACCAGGGTGGCGGACAGGACCTGAACGGTGACGGTGACACGTCGATCCTCGACAATGTGCTGCACGTCCACGATGTCGTCACGGGTACGACGACCAACCTCGGCATCACCTGGGACTTTTCGCTCGACCGGCAAGGGACGCTGCTCGCGGTCGGCGTGGCGGAGAGTGAGCAAGGGAGCGACCTGAACGGGGACGGGGACCTCTTCGACAAGGTGCTGCATCTGGTCGATCTGGCGACGGGG
>JAJFFA010000347.1 GCA_021776885.1 Planctomycetota bacterium | reverse complement strand
CCGAGCTCACGCTCGGCGACTCAGCCGACCAGGAGGAAGAGGCGGATGCGCAGGCGGCGCGCGTCCGCGACCCACAGGAAGATCGGGTCCTGGAAGCCGTCCCCGTCGAGGTCGGAGCCGGGGGCACAGCGCTCCTGCAGGATCATCGGCGCGCAGAGCGAAGTGTCGGTCGCCGCGCCGCCCAGGCTGCTGGCGTCGAGGCGCATGCGCAGCCGCCCGAGATCGAACTGGTCCAGCTGGTCGCCGTCGCGGTTCAGGTCGGTCCCACGCTCCGCCTCGCTCAAGAGCGCGACCGGCTCGAAGTACAGGACGGACACCCCGCCGCCGTCGACGAAGCCCCCCCCCGGCCGGCTCGCGATGGGCTCGCGAAAGCAGAAGCCCGTGCCGTCTCCGCGGTAGAAGACCGGGCCGCCGAGCTCCAGCGAAACGCCCTCGAAGAGGAACGCGGCGGGAGCGACCTGGGTCTTGATCGGGATGGCCAGCCCAGACCAGAGCACCGGCTCGCCCGCGCCGTGGCTGCGCGGCGCCCCGCACCCCACGCCGCGCTGTAGGTTCTGGAACTCGCGCCCTGCGGGCTCGAGCCCCGCGTAGCGGATGCGCTCCTCGGCGGCCGTTCCCGGCGCCACGAGCAGCGTGCCGAAGTCGGGGAAGCCGCGCAGGTCTGCGACCTTCAGGCTGCCGTCCCCGGTCCCCGCCGGCTGGCCGACGAGGGTGGTCGAGGTCGCGCCCTGGGCGAACTCGAGGGCTCCCTCGATGCGCAGCAGCATGTCCCGGGCCGAACGCTCCTGGGCGGAGAGCGCCGTGCGCTCCTGGAAGCCGCGCACGTCCTGGTGCATCGAGCTCAGGATCATGGCCAGGAGCACGGCGCTGATCGCGAGCGCGACCATCAGCTCGACCAGGGTCAGCCCCGCTCGAGGGTCCGGCAGAGGTGCACGGCCTCCCATCAGAGCCCCAGCACGTAGAAGCCGCGCACGAGCTCACCCTCGCCCCCTCGACCTCGCCAGCGGGCGCGGACGATCACGGGCAGCAGCGTGGCGCTGGCACTCACGTCGGCGCTGGCGATCAGCCCGTCGCCGTTCAGGTCGCGGGGCAGCCCCAGGGACACGCCCAGGTCCAGGTCGCTCCAGGTCTCGTCGGTCACCACCTGGATCGTGCAGACCGCGCTCTCGTCTTCGCGCGGTGTCCAGCCGGGGAGCTCGACCTCGCCCCCGGGCAGGCCGCCGGCGGAGTAGCTGCGCGTGATCGCGCGTGCCCAGCCTTCCTCGGCCTGGAGCGAGCTCGCCGACGAGGACTTGACGTCCTCGACGATCGACTCGAGGGCGATGGCCGCGGCGCGGCGCTCGCGCTCCGCCTGCTGCGGAGACTGAGCGACGAGGGAGGTCGAGGTCACCGCGAGCGCTCCGACCAGAAGCACCGCGAGGGTCAGGGCCGCCTCAACCAGGGTGAAGCCGCGGCACTTCCCCCGCCGGGGGGGGTGTCTGTTCGGGAAGAGGAGCATGCTGCGCGTCCCGCCCTTATCGGCCTCTGGCGCTGGCCCTCTGTGGGCCAAGTCAGCAGGCCGACTGCGCTCGCGCGGAAATCTTTTCCGGGCCCTGGCCTGCTCGCGCCAGGACCCACGGGGCAAGGAGCTGATGGAGGTGAGCTCCGACAGCCAGCTCACCCTCCGGCGCGAGCTCCTCGCGCCCTGGCGGCACCCGGAGCGCGCCGCCGAAACGCGAGGAGGGTACGCGGCCTTGCGGCCACGCACCCTCCATTCGTTCCTTGGCCTACACCCCGTGCGGGGCGTGGCTGCCGTTCGCGCTACGGGATGCCGACGATCTCGACGTTGTCGAAGTCGCCGCGTTCGCGACCTTGGCTGGCGTCCACGCGGGCGCGGATGCGGAAGTTCGGGTTGTTGCCGGCGTTGGCCGGCAGGTTGATGTTGTTCTGGTCGAACCAAGCCACGTTCGAGGTGATGAGCTCGATGGTGGTGTAGCCGTTGCCGTCGA
This sequence comes from Planctomycetota bacterium, assembly GCA_021776885.1. Lineage (GTDB taxonomy): Bacteria > Planctomycetota > UBA1135 > UBA1135 > JAJFFA01. The sequence continues at coordinate 5,866 of JAJFFA010000347.1, read as the reverse complement.
AGAACTCGATGACGAAGAATTCGCCGGCGTCGAGGTTCTTGGTGCGGCGGGCGTAGCTGACCTGAATCTGGCTGAAGCCGACGGTGCTGACCGAGCGCTCGATCCAGCTGTCACGACGGATGCGCGCGCCCCAGTTGCTCATGCGGCCGGCGGCCGGCTTGATGCGCGGGCGATTGTTCTGCAGGACCCAGCCACCGGCGGTGAAGGTGCCGCTCTCGAAGTCATCCTCGAACAGGACCTGCGGGCCGGGGCCCCCGTTGTCCAGGCAGTTGCGCGAGTTGCGGTGGGAGATGATCGCGTTGCGCGAGCCGTTCGTGAAGTTGTTGGCGCAAGTGATCGACGGGTTCATCGTGTTCCCGGGGCACGAGCAGTGGCCCGCGTCCCAGTTGTGGCCGAGCTCGTGGGCCGACAGGTCGGTCACGCAGGCGAAGTTGCCCGTGAAGTCCGACTCGACGACGCCGTAGCCGAAGCTCTGGTTGCAGATCACGCCGAGGTAGGCGATCCCGATCACGCCACCGTCGATGTTCTTGCCGGTGAACAGGTGCGCCACGTCACGCTGGATGTTGCCGTGGTTGCCGGTCCACTGGTTGCGGAACTGGTTGAGCAGGGTGCCCGGGTCCGACGAGGTGTAGGGCTGGTTCGACGACGTGCGCACCAGGATGGTGGTCACGTCGTGGGTGATGTCGACCTGGCTCTCATACTGGTTGTTCATCGTGTTGATGACCAGCTCGATGCGGTTCATGACGTTGTTCGTCGAGCTACCGTAGTCCTGGTAGTACTGGAAGTCCGCGTCGCAGGCGAGCTCGGCGCGCGACAGGGTCCCGAGCTGGGCCGTGCCACCGTTGGTCGAGGGCGGGGCCACGTTCGGCTGGCCACCGGCGATGACTGCGTCGGCGCAGCGCGCCGAGGCGTCCTCGACGACATCGGTGCGGCGGTACATGACGTGCTGATCCGCGTCAGCGCTCGTCGAGCCACCGATCGCCGGTTGGATCCACCACTCGTCGCCGGTCTGGGTCTGGACCCGGCCGTAGAAGCCGTCGTCCAGGAGCGAGCCAGCCACCTGGCTACCCGGCTCACCAGCGATCGTGCCGCGCAGGGTGCGCGCCGGGGTGACGACCTCGTTGACGTAGGAGCCGTCGGCCAGCTGAGCGGTCAGCTGGAAGTCCGCACTGCGCACGGAGTGCGGTGCCAGGTCGAGGGCAAAGGGGGCGCCGTCCAGAGCGACGTGCAGGCGCAGCGCGCTGCCGAGCTCGCCTTCGACAGTGATGCTGACGACGTCACTGTCCAGGAGGCCGAGGTTCTGGTTGACCTCGTCGGTGATGTTGGATTGGGCCAGCGCCGCGGGGGAGGCGAGGGCCAGGCTGAGCAGCAGCCGGGCGGAACGTGAGAGCATGGGGGTCTTTCCTTGATGAGAGAGGAGAAGGGATCGCTCGGGCGGTCCCGTCCGAACAGTCTATCCGGGGCAGGCCGGAGTGAACTGGATTCCAGCCCGCCCCCGGAAGGTCCGGAGAGCCTAGCAGGCCGTGCTGAAAGTGCTTTGGTGCCAGGGCGACACCGAAATGACTTTCACCTCGGCCTGCTAGGGAACGGTCGGGGGGCTGGGAAAGTTCCCCCACGCTTCCGCGCGGACACAACTCGGAAACAAGTTCCGCCTCAGCGGGCCGGCAAGTCCAGCCGCGAGAGGGCGATCAGCGCGTACGCCGTGCCATAGGGCTTGTGGTAGCTGTACATCGTGTAGTCCCAGAACGAGCCGTCGGGCTGGCGCGTCTGCAGCACGGCATCGGCCAGGTGCGGGGAGAGGCGGCGGCGCAGGGCGGGGTCGACGCGCTCCATGGCATAGGCCGCGTAGGCGCAGCCATAGAGGTAGAAGTAGCCGGAGACCCCGTACCAGGACTCGTGCGGGATCGGGCGCCGCAGGGCCACGATCTGGAAGCGCAGGTGCTCGATCAGCAAGTCCTCGAGCGCCTTCTTGTAGTCCGCCGGCTTCACCTCGCGGCCCAGGACGTCGAGGCTGTAGTAGCAGGCGGGCGTGCGGCAAGCCGCGCCCTTCTCGACGTTGATGCCCGCGGCGGGGCTCCTGTTCCAGAGCTTGCCGTAGGTGAACGATCCGAGGGGCGTGCGGCAGCTCGCGACCTGATCCAGGGCGCGCTCGAGCAAGCGCTCGGGCACCTCGACCCCCACCGCGATCACGCGCTCGAGCCCGACCAGGATGGTGGCCGTCGTGAAGCTCATCGAGGTGAAGGACGGCTGGTAGGTGCGCACGCCCGCCAGGGACAGGTAGCCCCAGCCCCCGTCCAGGTCCTGGTAGCGGCCGAGCTTCTCGACCAGGTGGACCGACGCGGCGCGGATGGACTCGGCGCGCGGGCCGTCCGGGCGCCGCGAGAGGTGCTCGCCAAAGGCCTGCAGGGTGTAGCCGAAGGCCCACACGTTGTAGTGCTCGGTGCCATCGACGCGCTTCACATCGTGCTGCGCCAGGAGCGCGTCGATGCCCGCGTCGTAGGCGCGCGCGACCTCCTCGCCCTCGATCCCCGCGTCGGCCAGGGCCATGACGCACAGGGCGGTCGTGCCCACGCGGAACGCGTCGTGGGACCCGGGCACGTCCGCGAAGATCTCGATCGGCCGCGGCGAGTGATGCGAGCCCCAGCTGCCGTCGCGCGGGTTCTGGTTCTCGATCAGCCAGCCCACGCCCTCGGCCAGGGCCTGCTCCACATCACGCGTCCGCCCGACCGCCGTCCGCGGCGCAGCAGGGGGCGTGGTGGGCGCGACCTCCTCGCCCCCCGCGAACGTGGGGGCCGGGTTCGCGAAAACCGGGTTCGCCAGAACCGGGTTTGTCGCGAGCGCGAGCAGGCAGGCGATCATTGCCCGGGCTGTCCCAGCAGCACGTCCTGCCCCTCGCTGAGCGTGCCCTCGACCACCACCTCGGAGCCGTAGCGCTCGCCGAGCTCGATCGACGTGCGCTCGAAGCTGCCACTCTCCGCACGCACCCAGCACCAGGCGCCCACGTCCTCGTCCTGGTGCACCGCGGCGACCGGCAGCACGAGGCGGCTCTCGTCGGCCCCCGCCCCCAGGACGACCTGCGCGTGCATGCCGACCACGACCCCGGAGCTGCGGCCCTCGAGGGACACGAGCCCGTCGAACTGGGCCTCGCTGCCCGCGGCGGCCGAGGGGTAGCGCGCCAGGGCCAGGGTCCCGACGAAGGCTCGCGTGCCAGCCTGGGCCTCGACCTGCACGCCCATCCCGTCGCGGGCGTGCTCGAGCTTCGATTCGGGAATGGCCAGCCGCACCGTGACCCGATCGGGGTCCGCGATCGTGAACAGCGGAGTGCGCGCGGCGAGGCGCCCGCCGCGCAGGTGGTCGGGGCGCGTCGCCCCCGGCCGGAAGGCCTCCACGCCGCCGTGCAGGAGCACGCCAGCCCGCGGAGCCAGCAGCATCAGACTCTCGCGATCGGCATCGAGCTGGTCGACGTGGCGGCGCTTCTTGGCCAGCGCCACCTCGCCCCGTGCCAGGGTGTCGCGCCGGGCCTCCGCGTCCAGCTGCAGCTTGCGCCGCAGGTCCTCGAGGGCGCTGCGCTTCGACTCGACCGCCTCGGCGCGGCGCTGGGTCTCGAGGGCGCGCTCGTAGTCCTTCGTGTACTGCTGGCGATCGCGGATCAGGGCCTGCCGCGCCCGTGACTGGGCCAGCTGCCTGCGCGCTCGCTGCAGCACGATCTCCTCGGTCGCGTCGACCAGCTCGTCGTCGTCGTACATCGACTCGAGCTGGTTGAGCTCGGCCTCCTGGTCGTCGATGCCGTACTGCACTTGACTCGCCGTCAACTCGTCCTGCCGCCGCTGGAAGCCGAGCTCGTTCTCCTTCCAGCCCTCGAGTGACTTCTCCGCCCGTGCCAGGTCGGCACTGGCCTCCTCCACGCGCCGCTCGGCGGCCTGGCCGTCGAGGCGCGCGCGCTCGACCTCGTGCCGACGCGACATCTCGGCGCTGACCAGGTCGCGCTTGGCGTCTTCGAACGCCAGCTCGAACTCGGTCATGTCGACCTGCGCCAGGGCATCGCCCGCGTTGACGAAGGTGCCGTGGGGCTGGGCCTCGAGCAGCAGCACCTCACCCTTCCACGCCTGGGGCCAGAACGAGACCTCGGTGGAGTCCGCGGGGGCGAACACGCCCGGCACCTCGACCACCCCGGCCAGGTCGCGCCGCGCGACCCTGGCGGTGGCCGGAGCCGGGAGCTCATCCCCGCTCTCGGCGGGGGACAGGGACAGCACGGGCAAGAGCGCAAGGACAGCGACGGTTCGCATGGGTCGGTTTCCGATGGGGGCTGAGGGAGCCACATTCTAGCCTCGGCTCGCCTTGGCCGTAGACTGCCGCCATGGACGAGCCCGAGCCTACGCAGGACGAACAAGGTCTCGTCCTGGCCGAGATTCTGGACGGTCGCGGCGGTGGACGCTCCATCGGCTGGGAGGAGATCGGCACCTGGGACGCCGGGCAGGGCGTGCTCTGGATGCACCTCAACCTGGCCCACGCCGAGACCCGTGAGTGGCTCGAGTCGCACTCGGGTCTGCACCCGGCCTCGGTCGAGGCCCTGACCGCCGATGCCTCCCGGCCGCGGAGCTTCCGCGACGGGGATGGACTGGTCGTCATCCTGCGCGGCATCAACCCACGCCCCGGGACCGAGCCCGACGACATGGTGGCCCTGCGCATGTGGGTCGGAGCCACGCGCATCATCACCCTGCGCGCGCGCTTCACGGCCGTGGCCACGCGGGTCCAGGCCGACCTGTCCAGGGGCGAGGGTCCCCACGATCCCGGGGACTTCCTGGTGCACGCCGCCGAGAGCCTCATGGGCCGCATCGGCGAGGCCATCTCGGCCGTCGACGACACCGTGGACCAGCTCGAGGACGAGACCCTGGTGAGCGCCGGCGCCGACCTGCGCACGCGCATCGCCGCCCTGCGCCGCAACGTGATCGGCCTCAGGCGGCACCTCGCTCCCCAGCGCGATGCCATGAAGCTCTTGATGGCCGAGAGGGTCCCGTGGTTCGACGACGTGTCGCGCGTGCACATGCGTGAGATCGCCGACCGTGTCACGCGCTCGGTCGAGGACCTCGACTCCGCCCGCGACCGCGCGGCGGTGACCCAGGAAGAGCTGACGACGCGCCTCTCCGAGCAGATGAACCAGACCATGTACCGGCTCTCGATCATCACGGCGATCTTCCTGCCCCTGGGCCTCCTGACCGGCCTGCTCGGCATCAACGTGGGCGGCATGCCGGGGGTCGAGGACCCCCTGGCGTTCTGGATCGTCTGCGCCCTGCTGCTGGCCCTGTCCGTGCTCCTGTTCGGCATCGTGCGCTGGCGCAAGCTGGTCTGAGGGACCCCCCCTCCCCCGGGGCGGATCCCCCGTGTTAGTTTAGGAGTTCGCTTTTTGCGTCTCCCTCACTGGCCCATCCCATGATCCTGCCCCTCCTCGCCCTCCTGGGCCTCGCCACCCCGTCTGCACTGGCCTCCGACGCGGCCGCGCTCCAGCTCGAGCTGCCCCAGGCCGGCACCCGCGCCAGCCTGAGCCCCGAGGGCGTGCAGCTGTGCGCCCCCGGCGATGCGCCCGGGACGGGCCTCGGTCTGACCCTGCGCGCCCTGCGCCGGGGCGACGCTCAGTGCAGCATCGACCCCGCGCGCCCCGTCGCCATCCCGGGCGGCTTCGAGCTGCGACGCGAGCAGCTCGTCGAGTGGTACCTGGCCCGCCCCAGCGGGCTGGAGCAGGGCTTCACCCTCGACGCGCGCCCCCTCCCGCGCTCCGTCACAGGCGACGCGCCCCTCGTGCTCGACCTCGAGCTGAGCGGCGCGAGCCCCTTGCGCGTCTCGAACGACGGCCAGGGCGCGCTCTTCG
>JAJFFA010000346.1 GCA_021776885.1 Planctomycetota bacterium | reverse complement strand
GAGGGTCTGGGGCTCGCCATCGCGACCGATGACGCGCACGGTCGTGTGGCGCGCATTCAGGGCCGTGGCGTCGTTGAGCACGACGAAGTCCATGTTCTTGCGCTCCAGCTTGGCCCGTGCGCGGCGCAGTCCCTCGTCGGTCTCGAGGGCGAAGCCGATCACGATGCGCCCGCCCTTGCGCCGCGCCACCGTCTGCAGCACATCGGGGTTCTTGACCAGCTCGAGCGAAGTGCGCGACGCCCCGGAGTCCTTGGCGCGCCACTTGCCTGCACGACGTCGCGCCGGACGCCAGTCCGCCACGGCCGCCGCCATGAAGAGCGCATCGGCCTCGTCGAACGCTGCGCGCGTGGCGGCCAGGAGGTCCCGGGCGCTGACGATGTCCACGCGCTCGACCCCCTCCGGGGTCTCGAGGTTCACGGGACCGGCGATCAGGGTCACCCGGTTCCCGGCCTTGGCCGCAGCGCGGGCGATCGCGAATCCCATGCGCCCCGACGACTCGTTCGTCATGTAGCGCACCGGGTCGATGTGCTCACGCGTGGGACCCGCGGTCACCACCACCGAGAGACGGCTGGAGCTCCCCATCACTCAGCTCGAGAGACGCGCGCGTACCCGCGCCGCAATGTCCGCCGGCTCGGCCAGGCGTCCCGAGCCCGCCTCGCCACAGGCCATGTGGCCGACCCCGGGGTCGATCACCTCCCAACCATCCTCGACCAGCTGCGCCAGGTTCCGCGCCACGGCGGGATGGGCCAGCATGCTGGGGTTCATGGCCGGAGCGATCAGGCGCGGCACGTCCGCAGCCAAGGCCAGGAGGCAGGTCGCCAGGAGGTCGTCGGCCAGGCCGTGGGCCAGGCGACCGAGAGTGCCCGCGGAGGCCGGGGCGACCAGGGCCAGCTCGGCCCAGCGCGCCAGGTCGATGTGATCCATCGCGCCCCGGCGCGTGGCTCCGAACTCGGTGCTGGCCGCGGGCTGCCCCGTGAGCGCCTCGAAGAGCTGCGGGTTGACGAGCTCGGCGGCGCTCGGCGTCAGCACGACGCGCACCTCGTGGCCGTCCTGGGTCAGCTTGCTGGCCAGATCGCAGGCCTTGTAGACCGAGACCGAGGCGCAGGCCCCGAGCAGGATGTGGGTCATCGTGCGTCCTCCCCCGGAGCGGAGGACGGAGCGGGCACATCCAGGCCCACCAGGGCGCGCACCTCGGCCACGGCGCGCTCGACGTCGTCGTTGATCACCACGTGGTCGTACTTCTTCCGCTCACGGTACTCGTCCTCGGCCTTGTTGAGGCGCCGCACCAGGGACTCGGGACTCTCGCTGCCGCGCTCGACCAGGCGGCGTCGCAGCTCTTCGAAGTCCGGCGGCGCGACGAACACGTAGACCCCCACCACGCCGAGCCCCATCAACTGCAGCGCCCCCTGCACGTCGATCTCGACCAGGTACACGCGCCCGGCGTCGAGGGCCGTGTCCATCGGCGCGCGCAGCGTGCCGTACAGGTTGCCGTAGACCTCGGCCCACTCGATGAACTCTCCCGCTTCGGTGCGCCGGCGGAACTCTTCCTTCGAGAGGAAGTGGTAGTCGCGTCCATCGACCTCCCCCGAGCGCTTGGCGCGCGTGGTGGCCGAGACCGAGAACTCGACCCGAGGGTCCTCGAGCAGGCGCTTGCAGATCGTGCTCTTCCCGGACCCCGAGGGGCCAGAGATCAGCAGCACATGGCCGCGGGAGGGGTGTTCGCGCGTGTTCTCCAAGACTCGACCGAGGCAGAGCATAGGCCATGGAGGCGGGCCCCGAAACCCGCCAGGGGTTGCTGCAGGCCCCCCTGCCCCCCGGACAGCTCCACGCCCAGCTGGCCGCTAGCGCGAGATCAAGGCAGGAACGCGACGCAGAGCGCGTCCGTCGTGTTGAACCCCGCAGCGCCGGCAGCCGCGTCCCGGTAGTAGAGCTGGAAGTAGTACTGCACGCCCGGGACGATCTGGTCCAGGGGCGGCAGGGTGAAGTCGAACTGCTGGGAGGTGCCCCCCGTGACAGCGATGTCGATCTTGCGGTAGCGCGTGACATCGCCGCCAATGCAGCGGAAGCCGTTGCCGAAGGGCACCTGCACCCGCGTCGTACCGAAGAAGAAGTAGCCGGGGTGTCCGGGCGGCAGGCCCGTCGCGGTCAGGAAGAAGTTGTTGTCGCTGATCGAGAGGCTTCCCCCCCAGTCGATGCGGCCGGTCTCACCCGAGGAATTCGGCCCGCTGTCGCAGTACACGAACGGGTTGCCCGGGCAGGCGGGGCCCAGGATCATGTCGACATCGCAGTTCGTGGCCGCCTTGAGCAGGAAGGAGGTCAGCGCAGCATCGACCCGCCCCTCGAGCAGCACGGAGAACGTGGCGCTCCCGTCGCAGGCGACCTCGTGGTCCCACTTGAAGACGTGGCTGTCCGGGTCGTCGACCCCGAAGCCACACGACGGATCGCCATTGCTCGGGACGCCCCCCGACGGAACGGAGTCCAGCACGACCAGGCCGCCGTCCGCGCAGGCGGGGAGCAGGAGGTCGGCATGGCTGACGTCGTGGCAGGCCGATCCGATCGGTCCGGGGCCGGTGATGCGGTAGGCGAACAGGCTGTTGCCGTCCGTGTCGATCACCGGAAACTCACCGCGGTCGCCCGTCAGGGCCTCGACCACGAATCCGTTGGCAGAGACGAAACACAGGCCGTCGCGCCGATCATCGTCCGAACACACCCCGTCGGACAGGGCCAGGGCGGGGGAGAAGAGGCAAGCCAGGGCGAGGGGTCGAACGAGGTGCGAGAGCATGGTGTGAGTCCAGGAGAGAAGGGTCCGAGTCGGACGGAGGTCACAGTCTAGTCGGCAAGGCCCATCATGGGCAGAAGGTGACCTCCAGCCCGTCACTGGTGGTGAAGCCCGCGCCGGCCATGCCGTCGCGGTGCCAGAACTGGAAGTAGCGTGTCTCCCCCGGCTGAACGACGCCGTTGGGGTTGGCGGGGGTGACGAGGTCGAGGCTGCGCGCCGCCTGGCCCATGGCCGTCGTCGTCTGCAGGGTGTTGCGGACGACGCTGCCGCCGACGCAGCGCACGCCGTCGCCGAAGGGCTGGCTCGCCGACTGGGTGCCGTAGAAGAAGATGCCCGAGCGGCCCGCGGGCAGGTCGCTGGACACGAGGCCGAAGTCGTTCGCCGCCAGGCTGGTCGTGCCCGTCATCGCGATCGATCCGTTCACGCCGGTCGAGTTCGGGTTCGAGCTGCAGAAGACCTCGGCGGCGCACTCCGGGGTGCCGTTCGCGACCAGCACCGCGTCGATGTCGAGGGAGAGGTCGATCGAGTCCAGGGTGCCCGTGTACAGCACGTTCGCGACCGAGCCCGGGGGCAGGATGGTCGGGAGCGGAATCGGGATGTCGGCCAGGGGCATGCCCCCCAGGGGGTCGTCGACCACCTGCTGCGTGCTCTGCATCAAGCGGAAGGTGATCTGGGGCGCGGGCCCGGTGAGGTCCAGGACACCGGAGAGGGGCAGCACCGTCGCCACGGGGTCGATGGCCGTCACGCTGCCGTTGAAGTCGACGCTGACCGACAGCTCGGCCGGGACTGCGACCGTCAGGTCGTACATGCCCGCAGCGCCGCGCGGCGCCACGACGCCGGGCGCGGCGGCGGTCTGGGCGAAGGTCAGCTCCGACACGCTGACGCCCGTGATGGGCAGGGGCAGGGGGATGCCGCCGAAGTAGACGGAGTCCGGTGCGAAGCTGCGGAAGGTGTCGAAGAGCACTGTCAGGGTCAGGTCGACCGAGGCCGTCCCGCCGTCCAGGGGATCGAAGGCCAGGCCATCGAGCTCGAAGGTCAGGGCGCCCAGGTCGAGGTCGAGCCCGAAGGACCCGTCGGGGCTCGACGTCTCGTCCAGGCCCGCAACCGCGCTGATGTCGAAGGGCACCGTCTGGTTGCCGCTTCCACCGAACAGCCCCAGACGCGTCTGGGTCCCCCCCGGGTTTGCCACGGGGTCGTGGTCGCCGATGATCGCACCAGGAAGGTCGCCGGTCACCGCCAGGGTGAGCTGGGCGGCGCTCGAGGGGTCGGCCTCGAAGGTGTAGCGCTGGGCGCGGGCCGGGCCAGCCAGGGCGGAGAGCAGGGAGAGAGCCAGGATCGATCGATGCATGGAGTCAGGCCAGGGTTGAAGAGGCATCCAGGGTAACCGGGAGCTCGGGTCCCGGGGAGTGGGCCAGCAGGCCGTGGTGAAAGTGCTTTGGTGCCAAGGCGGCGGCATCTGGTTCAGCTTGGTGCCTGGAAACGCGGGCGAATCGGTGGATTCGGCGAGGCTTTCAGGCGCCGAGCTGGGGCAGAGGACGTCGTCGTGGCGCCGAATGACTTTCACCACGACCTGCTAGGATGGCCCCTCGCCCAGACCGCAGCCCCCGCCCAAGCTCTCCATGCGCAAGCCGCTCATCACCGCCCTCGTTGCCCTCGTCGCTTTCCTGGCCCCCCTGGCCCCGTCCGCCTCCGCCGGGGGCGTCGATGCCGGGCGCGGCAACGTCCAGGTCTTCGAACCGGCTGCCTACGACCCCAGCGAGCCCACCCCGCTGGTGATGCTGCTGCACGGCTACGGCTCGAACGGTGTTCAGCAGGAGAGCTACATGCGCTTCCTCAACTGGATCGACACCTTCGGGTTCCTGTTCGTGCGCCCGGGCGGGACCATGGATGGCGCCGGCAACCGCTTCTGGAACGGGACCAACGCCTGCTGTGACTTCAACAACACGAACATCGACGACTCGGGCTACCTGCGCGCGCTGATCGACGCGGTCAAGGCGCAGTACAACGTCGACGAGCGCCGGGTCTGGATCGTCGGCCACTCGAACGGCGGCTTCATGAGCTACCGCATGGCCTGCGACCACCCCGACACGGTGGCGGCCATCGCCTCCCTGGCCGGCGCGAGCTGGAACAACCCGGCGCAGTGTGCCCCGGACTCCCCGGTGCACGTGCTGCAGATCCACGGCACAGCCGACAACACGATCCAGTACGGCGGCGGGAACATCTTCGGCAACGCCTACCCGAGCGCGCAGGGTAGCGCCGAGCAGTGGGCTGCCTTCGACGGCTGCCAGATCGTCGCCGACACCTCCCCCACACCGATCAACCTCGACACCTCGATTTCGGGGGACGAGACCATGATCGCGCGCTACGCGAGCGACTGCCGCGTGGGTGGCTCGGCCGAGCTCTGGACGATCCAGGGTGGCGGTCACGTCCCGGCCCTGGGCAGCGACTTCGCGCGCCTGGTGCTCGAGTACTTCTACGCCCATCCCGCGCCCCTGGGCGAGCGGCACTGCGCCACGTCCCCCAACTCCGCGGGCGCCGGCGCCCTGCTCTGGGGCGCCGGCAGCGAGACCGTCGCCGACGACGACGTGACCCTGGTCGCCGAAGGCCTGCCGGCCCAGGTGACGGGCCTCTTCTACCTGGGCCAGAACGTGATCCAGGTGCCCTTCGGCGACGGGCTGCGCTGCATCGGCGGCGCGACCGCGCGCCTGAACCCGCCGGTGGCTTCGAACGCGATGGGCGTCTCCGAGCGCGCCGTCTCGCCCCTCAGCGCTCCGGCCGCCCCCTTCGCCAGCCCCGGCAGCTCCACCAGCTTCCAGCTCTGGTACCGGGACACCGCCGCCGGCGGCAGCGGCTTCAACCTTTCGGACGCGGTACGCATCACCTGGCGCTAGCGCCAGGGTTCGGCGCGGCCGGACCGCGTGCACCGAGGCGGGGCCGCCCACTGGATCAGTGGGCGGCCCCGCTCCTGCATGGAGAGCGCTCGCGCGCTCAGTCGCAGACCTGGCCGCCGTTGTAGGGCAGCGAACCGGAGACCGCGGTCACACACGCCTCGAAGCGCACGCGGCCCTTCTTGCGGTTCGGCGACTGCAGGAACACCGAGCCATTGGACCCCGTCGTTCCCGTCGCGACGCCCGCGGCGTCGCCCGTGAACGTGACCGTCACGCTCACGCCCGCCACCGGGCTTCCCAGGTCGTCCTCGATCACCACGGTCGCCACGGGACGCTTGTTCCCCTGACCCTCGTTCTGCGTTCCAGAGTTGATGGAGGCCACGACGAGCTCCGTCGGGTCGCCGCCCGGGCCGCCGCCGTCGAGGCAGTTGCGCGAGTCACGGTGCGCGAGGATGGCCGGGATCGTGAGGCTCGGGTGGAACACGTTCGCACACGTGATGAACGGGTTCATCGTGTTGCTCGTACAGTTGCAGTGGTCCGCGTCCCAGTTGTGGCCGAGCTCGTGGGCGGACAGGTCGGTCGCGCAGGAGAAGGTGCCGTTGAAGTCGGACTGGACCAGCCCGTAGCCGAAGTCGGCGTTGCAGAAGACGCCCAGGTAGGCGATGCCGATCGTGCCCTGGTTGATGTTCTTGCCCGTGAAGAGGTGCGCGATGTCGCGCGGCGTCCCGACCTCGTTGGCGCGCCACTCGTTCACGAACTGGTTCAGGAGGTTGCCCGCGTCCGTCTGCGTGTAGGGCTGGTTGGACGAGGTGCGCACGCGCATGGCCGAGATCGTGTGCGTGATCGCCACGTCGCGCTCGTACTGCACGTTCATCGTGTTGAACACGCTCTCGACGCGGCTGGCGACGCTGGCCGTGTTGCTGCCGTAGTCCTGGTAGTACTCGAAGTCCGCGTCGACGCCGATCTCGGCCGTGGCGAAGCCCGTGCCGTACTGCGCGCCGCCCGAGGTCCCGCTGAACGGGACGGGCCGCTTGTTGGGCAGGTGGTCGGTACCGCACGTCTCGCCACCGTCGATCACGTCCGCGCTGACGTAGGAGACGTGCATCGAGCGCGTCGCGCCGGGCAGGCGGCCGAGCAGCGGCTGGACCCAGCGGTCGCTGCCATCGGGCAGGAGCACGCGCAGGTAGAGGCCATCGGCCTCCAGCGAACCGGCGGCGACGCTGCCGGGGATCGACGGGAGCGTGCCGCGCACGGTACGCACGGGTCCGACATCGACACTCACCCAGCTTCCATCGGCGCGCTGCTCGCGCACCTCGAAGTTGTCCGAGCGCACACTGTTCGACTGCAGCAGGACAGCGTGCGCACCGCCGTCGAGATCGAGCGTCACCTGGAACGGGGCGCCCGGGATCGCCGGCACGTCGAGAACCTGAATGTCCGCTTCGATCAAGCCGAGCGCATCCGCAGCGCGTGCCGCGAGGGGGGACGCCGACTGTGCCGCGGCGGGAGCGAAGGAGAGCAGGGTGGCGCCGAGCAGCGCCAGGGCAGGCTGAATGATCATGGAGTCCTTGGGGTAGGGCGAGCGGCAGGAGGTCTTACCGAACCGGTAAGGAGTCGGAAGGCTCTGCAGCCTACCCCAGGGTGCGTCAGCCCGCTCGCGGGTTCCGGCAGGCGAGAGAGTCCCGCCCGCCGGTCGTTGACAGGTCCATCCACATCACTGGAAGGCGAGGGTCAGGGCGTCCGAGAGGTCGACCAGCGGCTGGCCGGCCACGGCGTCGCGATAGAGGGTCTGGAAGTGCCAGGTCGAACCGGCCGTGATGCCGCTGGCCGGCGAGAGGTCGACCTGGGCCACGAAGGCGCCCCCGACGGCCTGGGTCGGGGCCAGGCGCGAGATGCCGCTCGAGCCGCCCACGCAGCGTGTGCCGTTGCCGAAGGGCACGGAGATGCGCGCGTCGCCGTAGTAGAAGATGCCGACGGTGTCGGGCACCGGGGCGGCGCGCAGCCAGAGGTCGTCGCTGGCGACGACACCACTCCCGAGGGCGGAGAGCCAGGCCGGCTCGCCGGTCGAGTTGGCGCTGCTGGGCGGGCAGTAGCGCGTGGCCTCGACCTCGCCCATGTCGATCGTCGCGTAGTCGAGCACCATGCGCGCCCCGTCGTGGTTCAGGATCGTGACGCGCTTGGCCGGCTGGGTCACCGGGAACTCGAAGCCGACCCAGTGCCACTGGCAGTCGGCCGGGAGCAGCACGTCGCGCTCTCCGATCACCTGGTCCTGGGCGTCGATGAAGCGCAGGGTGAAGTGCGCCGCGGAGTCGTGGGCGCCGAGCCAGCTCGCGCCGAAGCGCGCCACCGGGTCGGGGAAGCTGAGCGCGTAGTTGTTCGGGTGATAGCAGACGTGGGAGTCGGACGAGAGCACACGCCCTCCGGAGGGCGCGGGGACGACACCGCAGCTCCCGTTCTGGAAGCTGTCCAGCAGGTGGATCCCGAAGGCGGACTGGGACGAGAAGCGCCCGACCGCTGTGTTCACCTGCTTGTGCGAGCCCGCCGCAACGCTGCTGAAGGGCTCCATGACCTGGCCCGCGAAGGGGGGCGCGTCGCGCACCTGGGCCAGGGCGGGGGCGCAGAGGGTCAGCGCGAGGGCGATCGAGAGCGGACGAGCGGTCATGGGGCCTCCTCGGATCTTGGGCTGTTGCGGAACAGGTCCAGGGTCCCACCGCCGCCCGGAAACGTCAAATCCGAGCGGCGGCGAAGATGAAGTGCCGGTCCCGGGCCCTTCGCTCTACTCGACGTTCTGGACCTGCTCGCGCAGACGCTCGATGTGCGTCTTCAGGTCGACGACGGCGTGGGCCGCTTTGGCGTCCGACGCCTTCGAGCCGATCGTGTTGGCCTCGCGCAGGAACTCCTGGGCCAGGAAGTCGAAGCGACGCCCGACGGCCCCGCCCTTGGCCAGGAGCTCTTCGAGCTGCTCGAGGTGGCTGTGCAGGCGCGTCAGCTCCTCGCTCACGTCGAGTCGGTCCGACAAGAGCGCCATCTCGCGCGCCAGGTCGGCGTCGGACACGGAGCTCTGCTTGTCGAGCAAGTCCGCGAGGCGCTTCTTGAGCGCCGCCAGGTGCTCCTTGGCGACCGTCGGCATGCGCTTCTCGATGCGCGCCGTCGTCTTGGCGATCGCGGTCGCGTTCTTGCGCACGTCCGCGGCCAAGCGGGCGCCCTCCGCCTCGCGCATCTGGACCAGCTCGTCGAGTGCCTGGCTCACCACCTTCAGCACGAGCTTGCCGTCGGCGTCGTCGGGTACCTCGTGCTCCGGCGACTGCACCACGCCGGGCAGCCCGGCGACATCGGAGATCGAGAGCTCGCCGGACAGATCGAGCCGCTTCTGCAGCAGGCGCAGCTCGCGCACGTAGCTGGAGGCGACATCGGTATTGACCTTCGGAGTCCCGGACGAGGCCTCGCGCGCGGTGCCCACGAAGACCGTGACCGAGCCGCGCTCGAGGGTGCGCCGCACGCGCGTCTCGACGTCGGACTCGATGCTGACCAGGTCACTGGGCAAGCGCGCCTTCACCAGGAGGTGGCGGTGGTTCACCGAGCGCACCTCGACGCGCACCACCAGGCCCTTGCGCTCGCCCGTGGCGGCGCCGAAGCCGGTCATCGACCGAATCGGGTCTCCAGCGCGGGCGGCGGCACTCATGCGCGCGAGCTCGGTGCGCGCGAACCGGATGTTCGAGAATCCGATGCACTCGAATCCGGGGCCGGGCGGCTGCCCGGCTTGATCGCGGGAGTGCCCGGGGCACAGAGCGGGCACGCGTCGGGGCTCCAGGCGCTGACCTCGACCTGCGCCAGCGAGGTCACGGCCAGGCCACGCTCGCGGAACGGCTCGGCGCCCGCGGTGCGGTCGATCAGGGTCCCGACCGCCAGCGGGCGCGCGCCCTTCTCGGCCAGGACATCGAGCACCTCGTTGACCGAACGGCCCGTGGTCAGGACGTCTTCGACCACGACCAGGGGCGTTCCGGGTTCGATATGGAACCCGCGGCGCAGGCTCATGACGCCTTCCTTGCGCTCGGTGAACAGCCCAGGCAGCGCCATGGCGCGCGCGGTCTCGTGGGCCAGGACGACCGCGCCCAGGGCGGGGCCGACGACCAGCCGCGCGGCGCTGCGCACCTCGGCGGGCAGAGCCTCCGCCAGGGCGCGCGCCAGGCGCTCGGCCCGGGCGGGATCCGAGAGGGCCAGGGCACACTGGAAGTACCGGTCGGAGTGCAGGCCCGAGGAGAGCTCGAAGTGCCCCTCGAGCATGGCACCGCACTCGGCGAAGAGGGCGAGGACTTCGTCCGCTGTCATGCCGTTGTCCTGTGGCAGCACTAGAAGGGCAGGTCGCTGCGGGCCTGCACGGCCTCGACTCGACTGCTCTCTTCGTCGATCAGGGTCGAGCCGCTGGCCAGGCGGTTGAGCACGTGGATCCCCAGGGCGCACAAGAGGAAGACCACAGCGAGGCCCGCCGTGAACTTGTGGATGCCCGAAGCCTTGACCCCGAAGGTCTGCTGGCCGGCGGCACCGAGGGCCGCGCCGAAGCCGCCGCCCTTGCCCTCCTGCAGGAGGATCACGACCACCAACATGATGGCGGACACGATGAAGACGATGTAGAGGAGAGTGACGATCAGACTCATCGGAAAAGCTCGAAGAGGGGCGTCGACTACTGGACGCCGCCGGACACGATCGGAGCGAAGGACTCGGGTTTGAGTGAGGCGCCGCCCACCAGCGCCCCGTCGACATCGGGAACCGCCATCAGCTCGCGCACATTGTCGGGCTTGACGCTTCCGCCGTACAGGATGCGCAGCGCGGAAGCCTCGCCCGGGCCGTAGAGCCCCGAGACGACGCCGCGCAGGTAGGTGTGGACCTCACCGGCCTGTTCGGGGCTGGCGGTGCGCCCGGTACCGATGGCCCAGACGGGCTCGTTGGCCAGGGTCACGCGACTGAACGGGGTGGCGGAGACGGGCGCCAGGCCGGCGCGGGTCTGGCGCGCGACCACGGCCTCGGTCTGACCCGCCTCGCGCTCGTCGAG
>JAJFFA010000345.1 GCA_021776885.1 Planctomycetota bacterium | reverse complement strand
GACGGCCAGGTCGCCGCCGCCGAGCGCGCCCTGGCCGACGCCCTGGGCCGCGCCAGTGCCGACGACCCCGAGGCCTGGTCCGCCGCGCTCCTGGCGCGCGGCTCGGTCGAGCGCGCGCGGGGCGCGGACGGGCGTGCTCTGGCCGCCTACGACCAGGCCTTCCAGTACGCGTCCCGCCACGACCTGCACGCACGCGCGGTCCAGGCCGCGCACCTGGCCGCCCTCGTGGCCCCCGGCAGCGCGCGCGCCGACTGGGCCCGGCGCGCGGTCGACGTGGCCGAAGCCCAGGGCGCCTACTCCTGGTTGCCCGACCTCTGGGCGCGCCTGGCCTGGGTCGAGGAGGACCTGGGTCGACCCGAGCGCGCCCTGGATGCCTTCCTGCGTGCGCGCGAGGCGGTCGCCGGTTCGGCGGACGAGGCCCGCGTGCTCAAGGCCGACTGGGCCGTGGGGCACGGGTTGCGCCTCGCGCAGCGCCCGGACGACGCGCGCGCGAGGCTCGAGCGCACCCTGGCCGTGGCCGAGCGCCGCTACGCCGCCAGCCGCGCGGCGAACGATGCGGAGTGGGTCGGGCACTGCGAGCGCGAGCTGGGCGAGCTCGACGTCCTCGCGGGCGAGCCGCGGCGAGCGCTGGCGCGCCTGCAGCGCGCCCGCGAGCACTTCCTCGAAGCGGGGATCGCGGAGCTGGCTCCGCGCAGCCTGGCCGAGCTCGAGGCGCGCATGGCGAGCCTGGGTGCGGGACAAGATCCGGACGCTGGACAGGACGCGAACGCAGGGCAAGACCCGCACGCCGGGCAAGACTAGGGCTCGCTCCTCCGACGCGAACGCTGCGTCCGCGACCTCAGCGCGGTCGACCCGGAACCAGCACGACGTGCACCACGTCGGGTCCGGGCGAGGGCGGCGGGCTCGGGCCGACGGCGAGGTCGACGTGGGCGGGGTGCTCGGGCAGCACGAGGTCCGACCAGGCCTGGACGCTGTACTCGCCCAGCAAGAAGGCGCTGCGGATCCCCGTGCCGTCGGGCTTCGGTGGCAGGTAGGGGACGAAGCCGTCGAGGACGACGCGCTCCCCGGCCGCGCTCGAGCGCAGGGCCGCGGAGTAGCGCTCGAGGAACGCGTCCGCCAGGTCGCTGGCCCGCGACCACATGGGGTAGGGGCGCAGGGCCGGGGTGTGGGCCACGTGGGTTCCGATCAGCGCCAGGACGCCGAGGGCGAGGGCGGCGCCGACGGCCCTGCGCGGGGCGACCTGGGCGCGGCGCACGCGCTCGACGCCCCATTGCAGTCCGGCGCCGAGCAGCAGCGCGTAGGGAGCCACGAAGAGCATCGCGTACCAGTCATGGATGCGCCCGGCGAGGCTCGACATGGCGAGCAGGCACGCGACCCAGAGCACGACGAAGAGCAGGGCAGCGCGGGGGCGGGCTGCGGGCGCCGAGCTCTCGGCGCCTTGGACCACGGCGGCGCCCGCGGCCAGCAGCGCCAGGGCGGCCACCAGGAACAGGCGTGCCGAGAAGAGCGTGCCGCCCAGGAACGGCTGGGGGTAAGCGACTCGTGCGAAGTAGCCCTCGAGGAACGCGAACAGGCCGTCTTCGCGCAGCAGGCCAGCGGCGCCTTCGTGGTGGCCGCCGATGCCGCCCAGGACCGCGGTTCGCGCCACGAGGAAGAGGGCGAAGAAGAGCGCGGCGGGCAGGCTGTCGACCAGGGCCGCGCGGGCGCTGCGCGACCATGCGCTGCCGCGCGCGGCGTGGGCGCAGGCCTGCCATGCGAAGAGCAGGGGCAGGGCGATGGCGCCCGTCTCCTTGGCGCCCAGGGAGAGGCTCGCGAGCAAGCCGGCCAAGAGGGCGCGGCGCCTGCGCTCGCCGCCCGCGGCCCGCGGGTCGGGCAGGGCCAGCCACGAGGCGCACAGGAACAGGAGGCACAGGGTGTCCGCGCGGCGCGCGGGCACGGGCAGGATCTCGATCTGCACCGGATGCAGGAGGACGACGAGGCCCGCGACCCAGGCGGCCAGGCCAGCGGCCGGACCGAGGAGCCGCAGGCACACCGCACGCACCAGCAGCGCGTTCGCGATCAGGATGGCGAGGTCGGTCAGGTGCCAGCCGCGCGGCGCGAGCCCGAAGAGGGCGGAGTCGAGGGCGAAGGCGAGGTTGGTCAGCGGCCGGTAGAAGTGACCGTCGGTGTAGTAGCCGTCCATCAGCTCTTCGCTGAACGTCCCGAAGAGGTCGCCCAGGGACGTGATGCGGCTGGCGGCGATCATCGGCCAGGTGTCGAGGCCGAGGAACGACAGGTCGAGGAACGAGCGGTAGCTGAACCAGGCCAGGGCGCTGAACAGGAGGACCGTGAGCAGGCGGCTCGTGGTTGCGCCGCGGGGCGTAGCTGTGCCCGGGGAGGTCACTCGTTGTAGCCGAGGCTCTTCAGGCGTTCGGTGATGTCGGCCAGGTCCTCGGGGGTCAGCGCCCCGCGCGCTCCACGGGCATCCGCGCGCCAGGGATCGTCGGCCTCCGCGATCGCCTGCGGCGCGCGCTGCAGGCTGAGCAGCTCGCTGACGACGCGGCCGCGCATCTCGCTGTAGGTCGGCTGGGACAGGAGGTGCAGGGCGGTGGGGGCGATGTCGAGCACCGAGGCGCGCCCGCGCTGCGCGCGCTGCGCCGCGTCGGGACCGGCGACGACCAGGACGCCGTCGCGCGCGTGGTCGGGGAAGGTGCCCGAGGGGCGCTGCGCGTAGGTGTCGAAGGTCGGGCGGTCCAGGGAGGAGACGACCGCCATGTCGGGGCGCGTCTCGAACAACAGGTCGGGCACGACCCGCGGGCCGTCGTCGCCTTCCTGACTCGGGTAGAGCTCGGTGCCACGCCAGACGCGGGTGACCACGGGCGTGTCCGCGTCGCCCGGGAGGCGCAGGGCCAGGAGCGCCGCCTCGACCTCGGCCAGGGTGGCCTCGAAGTCCGAGGCCGCGACCGCTCCCTGGGCCTCGCGCCCGTCGAGGTGCACGAACAGGCTGCCGAAGTGGCCCTCGCAAGCGCCGGCAAGAATGCGCGTCCGAGCGAGGTCGAGACTGGCGATGCGCGCGGCGTGGTCGAGGGCGCGCTGCTGCGCCAGGGGGATCGCCTGGCTGCCGGGGATCGGGGTCTCCTGCGTCAGGGTGGCGAAGCCGGCCTCGGCCAACCAGGCGTGCAGGTTGAAGGAGCGCGGGTACGCGCGGAAGCCGTGGTCGCTCATCAGGATCACGTTGGTGTCCGCGCCGACCGTCTTCAGCATCTTGCCCAGGGTCGCGTCGAGGCGCTGCAGCACCTGGGCCACCGGGCCGTCGAGCTTGACCTCGTAGGTCCCGTGGGAGACCACGTCGAGGCTCTTGAAGACGATCATGCTGAAGACCCAGTCGTTCTTGCGCAGCAGCTCGAGCACCACCTCTTCCTTGATGTCGAGCTGGCTCCAGAGGCGCGCCGGGGTGACGCCGTGGGTCTGCTGCCAGATCCCCAGGTCGGGCTCGAACTTGCGCTCGCGCAGGGCCTGCGCGGTCCCCGGCGGCCAGGCGTACTCCGCGTCGAAGGGCGAGAGCATGCCGGCGATCTGGGTGCCGAGCACCGGCTCCGGCGGGTAGGTGATCGGCACGCCGACGACGTTCGCCCCCAGACCGCGGGCGCTGAGCATGCGCCAGATGGGGGTCGCGCGGTTGGAGAGGGCGCTGACGAGCTGCACGTCGTAGGTGCCACTCACCGGCTCGAAGAACGAATAGACGCCGGTCTGCCCCGGGTCCTTGCCGGTCACCGCGGCGACCCAGGCGGCGGACGAGATCGGGATCACGGTCGACTCGAGGTCGGCGCTCGCGCCGCCCTCGATCAGCTGCGCGAGGTGCGGCAGCTGACCGGCTTCGATCAGCGGGTCGATCAGCTCGAAGGTCGCCCCGTCC
>JAJFFA010000344.1 GCA_021776885.1 Planctomycetota bacterium | reverse complement strand
CGCGCGAAGGTTGAAGTCGTCGGTGGAGATCGAGCTCGAGCTCCCCCGGCGCAGGATCGCGACCTGCCCGGTGGAGTTGGGCGTGGACTCGCAGAACGGGCCGGTCGCACCGGCGCCGCCGCGCAGGATCCGAACCGGCTCCAAGTATTGGTCGCTGCTCACGGCGACATCGTCGAATCCGTCGCCATCGACGTCTCCGAGCCCTTGGAGGTTCCCGATCCTGTCGTTCGACTCCTGACCCGCGAACCCGAAGAGGGGGAAGGCGCCCGCGAGCGCGAAGCAGCGGACCCGGCCGCGCTGGAAACCCGTGCCGTCGAGCCCCGGTTCGCCGACGCCGAGATCGAGGCGCCCGTCGGCGTCGACATCGCCGATTGCGCCGATCCGGCCGGTCTCGTCGCCGGATTGCACCCCCGCGACCTCGAACAGCATGGCGCCGTTCGCTCCCGAGAAGGCGCGCACGACGCCGCCGATCCCGAGCTGGGGAGCGCCTACGCCGAAATCGTCGATGCCATCGCCGTCGAGATCACCCACGCAGGCCACGAAGCGACCGAAGTCACCCCCGGCCGGCTCGTGGAGGGTGAGCAACTCACTCCCGTCGGCGCCCGACCGCAGCGTCACCTTCGACTCGGCCGGGTTCCCCACGACGAGATCGCGAACGAGGTCGCCGTCGACGTCTCCCGTCGATGCGACGCGGGTTCCGGCAACACCGTAGAGCAGGGCGCCGGTCGAACCCGAGTGGACCCGAACTCCGTTGGGCCCAGCGGGCGCGTCCGCCGCGGCGGCGAAGTCGTCCCGTCCGTCGGCATCGATGTCGCCGAGGCTCGCGACCGACACGCCAAAGCGCTCCGCCGTCTGGCCGTCCAGGCGGAGGAGCGTCGCCCCGTCCGCGCTGGAACGCAGCTCGACGTGGCCCGTCGAGCCGGTTTCCCCGGGGGCACCGACGAGAACGTCCTCCTTCCCGTCTCCGTCGTGATCGCCGGCGCCGGTCACAGCAGCACCGAAGCGTTGGACGGTCAGCGGGAACGACTCCCGGGTCCACAGGATGGATCCATCTCGCCCGCTGAGGGCGATGACGCGATCTACCCCCGGGGTGACGAGGTCGTTGCACCCGTCGCCGTCGATGTCTCCGGGCACGAAGAGACTCGTGTCGACGCCCTCCTGGCCGCGCCCCCACAGCACGGTCCCTGTCGCCCCCGAGTAGGCGCGCACGTGGGGGGGCTGCTCCTGCGAGGCCGCGAAGTCGGCGACGCCGTCGCCGTCGACGTCGCCCAACGCAGCGACGGCGCTGCCCAGTCGCGTACCGGACGCGAAGACCGTACGCAGCGTCGCGCCCGTGGCGTAGGACTTGATCTGCACACGGCTCGAGATCCGGTCCCCGACCACGAGGTCGTCGACTCCGTCCAGGTCGATGTCCGGAATCCAGTCGACCGCCAGGGGAGGCGCATTGGGCGCGACTCCGATGTGTGAGATCGTGCTTCCGTCGAGACCGGAAAGCGTTCGTAGTCCGTCCCCGACGGTGACGAGAAGGTCGGCGATCCCGTCGCCGTCCCGATCTCCGGCGTTGAGGAGCGGCCGATTGAACTGCTCTCCGCTCCCGCCCTGAAACGACCGGATCAGCGTCTCCGTGGAGGCGCTGTAGAGGTGGACGCGGGAGCGGTTCGCGTTCGTGGCGGAGGCGAGCACGGCGATGTCGGGCAGCCCGTCGCCGTCCACGTCACCGACCCCAACGGTTTCGGATCCGAGATAGCCGTCGACGATGGGACCGATGGCCTCGAAGTAGAAGTTCGACTCCCAGGACGTGACGACGAGCATCCCTAGACTCTGTGTCGAATACCACGTGTTGGCGTTGGCGAACTCGTGGACGCCGTCGCCGTCGAGGTCGCCCACGTCGTCCAGGTAGAAGTCGTACTGCTCCGCGCTGACCGATGCCCCGTGGCTGCGCAGGACCGACCCGTCCACGGACGACAGCACGGAGACCCAGCGGCGCGGCTCGGGGAAGCCGTCGTCCCGCCCCCAGGTCAAGATGTCGAGCAGTCCGTCGCCGTCGTGATCCCCGGCCCCCTGAACCTCGCGCCCGAGCTGGGACCGGTAGTTCGGGAGGAAGGCCAGGAGTGAACCGGTCGCTCCGGAGTGAATCTGCACGAGCCCGTCGATCGAGCCTCCCGCTCCGGGCGCCCCGATGGCCAACTCGTCGACTCCATCTCCATCGAGGTCCTCGAGTCGCGCGAGGGCGAAGCCGAAAGCGACGAACCTCGGCGGAGGATCGATCTCGTAGGCGACTTGCTGCGCGCTCAGGGGGGGGGAGAACGACAGGTAGAGGGCGAGCAGGGGGAAACCGGTCATGATCGAGCTCCTTCGCAGGGAGGATCCCGCAAGAACAGGGGCCGGGGGAGGTTCACCCACTTTCGTTGCAGCTCGTTCGGGCGGGTCCAGCCAATCGCTGGAAATGTTCGGGGGCGTTCCCGCGCGGCGATCCCTCGGTGGCCCCAGCGCCCGGCCAACGCAGGCATCGTCGAGAAGGACTTCTGGGCTGCTGGCTCCTGCATCGGCTGCACTCCATCCCGAACCGCCCACGATTCCTCTTCAAGGGCGGCACATCGCTGTCGAAGTGCTCGTCGCTGACACCCTCCTCTCCGCGCTCGAGCGCGACTTCCGCGAAGCCCTCGGCGACCACCGTTTCGCCTGCGTTTCCAGACAATCTAGCGTTTCGTGCGCTCTTGCCGCCGTGTCGCGACACCGCCCCGGACTCGAGCGGTCGGGCTGCTGCGCCCGAATCCGCGGGCCGCCTGATTCGCCCGGTTTCGTGTATGTTGACGAAACCCGAGGCGAGAACCTTGGGGGTGGGCCAATCGGGGGTAGTCCCGCTTGCGCGGGAAGGAGTTGCCATGCGGATCATGCGAGCGTCGAGAGTCGTGGTCGTTGCCTTGGTCGTGGCGGGGTTCGGGGCAATCACCGCAGAACCCGGGCTAGGCCAGGTCATCGGTGGACCGATTGCGGACCCGGGCAACGGCCACGAATACGTGCTACTGGCACCTGGCACCTGGCACCTGGACGGACGCTGAGGACGAGGCGCAGCGGCTGGGAGCCCACCTCGCGACGATCCGAAGTCAGGCAGAGCAGGACTGGGTTTGGTCCACCTTCGGTCCGGCCGGCCTAGGGGCGAACGACCTGTGGATCGGCTTGACCGACCGTGTCACACAGAACGTCTACCTCTGGCAGAGTGGTGAGCCCTTGGTCTACACCAACTGGGGACCAGGCGAACCCAACAACGCCACCTCGGGCGAGGACTACATCCACATGCAGGGCGGCTTCGGGGGCGGCTGGCAGGATCGGCGCAACAACCAGATCGCGGTGGCTGGCGTGGCCGAGATTGTCCCGCTCGGAGCACGTCGCTGCCAGGCGACGGCGAACTCGGTCGGGAGCGCGGCATTCGTCAGCGCGCGTGGCAGCACAATGGTTGCAGACCAAGACTTCACGCTGGTCGCGGGGGGGGCGTCCCTGGAGTGACGGGCCTCTACTTCTTCGGGACGAGCGGGGTTCAGGTTCCCTTCGGTCCTGGCTTTCGCTGCGCGGGAGGAAGCGTGAAGAGGGTTGCACCGCCTGCGGCTCTGGACGCTCAGGGCCTAGCTTCGCTTCCTCTCGACTTTCAGGCGCCCTACTCCGCTTCCATCGTTACCGGCGCGGCGCTCTACTTTCAGCTCTGGTACCGCGATCCGGGTGGAATGTCTTTCGCCTTCAATCTGTCGGACTCGATCGAGATCAGCTTTCAATGATTCGGGCGTCTCGCCTCCGTCTGGCAGGCCGTGAATCTCCAGGAGACACCTACGCCGAAATCAAGAGCTTCACGCCCAGCGACCCGGCGCCAGACAAGGATTCGGCGCTCGCTGCCAGTGCCAGAGATCGGCGCGCCGAGGGGCGCTGAGCACGTCGTCACCCCGCGAATCGCCCGAGGATCGAGGACAGCGACCGGATCTGGAGCTTGGACGGTCATGGGTCGATCCCCCGCAGCGTCCGCGCAGGCGAGTGAGAGCGGTGCGCTGCGCATCTGGGCCGCACAGGGCGCCGAGCCGGGTCCCACTTCCTCGTCCAGGCCTCGGTGCGGGCGTCGCCGACTCATGCCGCGGAAAGCGACGACGTCGTTGGTGCTTGCACCGTAAGGGCTTAGGTGGTCTCGAAGTGCGACGGCACTGGGCGCTGTAGCCCCTAGAATATTAGGGAGCCTCTTCCGAAGTGGCCAGGTCGCCGCACCCTCCGGCGGAGACCACTCATCCCTTCGACTCTCGTATCCCCAGGGAGGATCCCAGATGCCCCGCACGCAGGCGCGCATGCGCCCCAGCCACGAGTTCGTGCACGAAGCCCTTCGTACACGCACCGACTTTCCCAAGCCCGATCTGGAGCGTGGAGCCGCCGGCGCCGCCGTGGGCGCGAGCGCCTCGATCTCCATCCCCAACGCGGCACCGGCGCCGAACTTCGGTGCGATCAACGCCGATCTGCTCTACCTCCTGCGGCGCGCGACCAACGGCTTCACCGTCGCGGACTACCAGGAGGCCCAGACCCGCGGCTACCAGGGCTGGCTCGACTGGCAGCTCGACCACCAGAACGTGGACGACGCCGAGGTCGACACGGCGCTGGCCCAGTACCAGACCCTCGACCTGACCAACAAGCAGCTCTACGAGACCTACATCAACGACCCCGGCGCGGTCGTGTTCGAGCTGCAGCAGGCGGTGCTGCTGCGCGGGATCTACTCCCAGAAGCAGCTCTACGAGCGCATGGTCGAGTTCTGGACCGACCACTTCAACATCAACCAGCTCGACGACTTCGCCCTGTGGTTCAAGACCAGCGACGACCGTCGCGTCATCCGCCAGCACGCCCTGGGCAACTTCCCGGACATGCTGCGCACCTCGGCGCGCAGCGCGGCGATGCTGTGGTACCTCGACAACTACGCCAACACGGCCGGCAGCGTGCAGGAGAACTGGGCGCGTGAGCTGCAGGAGCTGCACACCCTGGGCGTGAACGGCCCCTACACCGAGCAGGACGTGGTCGAGGTCGCGCGCTGCTTCACGGGCTGGACCTTCCACGGCGTCTTCACCAACGGTCCCTTCGGCAAGTTCACCTACGTCGACGCCGTCCACGATCAGGGCGCGAAGGTTGTCCTGGGTCAGAACATCCCGGCGGGAGGCGGCATGAGCGACGGTGAGTTCGTCCTCGACCTGCTCGCCATGCACCCCTCCACGGCCGAGTTCATCTCGACCAAGATGGCGCGCTGGCTCCTGGCCTACGAGCCGCCCGCGTCCCTCGTCCAGCGGCTCACGAACATCTATCTGTCCACGGGCGGCGAGATCAAGCCGATGGTCAAGGAGATCCTGCAGCCCCACAACCGCGAGCGCGTCGCCCCCGGGCAGCGCCGCAAGTTCCGTCGACCGTGGCACCTGGTCACGTCGCTGATGCGTGCCACCGCGATCCAGTCGGCGAACCTGCTCAGCCTGACCACCGAGCTGCAGACGCAGTCGATGGTTCCCTACTGGTGGGGCACGCCGGACGGCTACCCCGACCGCGTGGACATCTGGGGGCGCAACCTGCTCCCGCGCTGGGACTTCGCCAGCCGCCTGCTGGGCCGCGACATCGCCGGCAACGAGCCGGTGCTCGGCGACCTGCAGGCACTCCTGGCCACGGCCCCCATGGGCAGCACACAGGCGGAGGCCATCAGCTGGATCCTGACCGGCGGGACGCTCTTGCAGCGTGACGTCGACGATGTCCAAGCGTTCCTCGACTCGCAACCGTCGGTGACCGGCACCGTCCTGCGCGAGGCCATCGCCCTGGCGGCCAGCAGCCCCAGCTTCCAGTACTTCTAATCGGAGAGCCATCCAGTGACACACAAGCACGATCAAGACAGCTGCTGCTCCGAGTACTCCGAGCTCTCGCGTCGCAAGTTCCTGCAGGGCTCCGGCCTTGCCGCGGCGGCGGGCTACACCGCACCGGCCTGGATGCCGCGTGTGGCCTTCGGGCGCGGAGCGACAGACCGTGACGTCATCGTCAACATCTTCCTGCGCGGCGCGATCGATGGACTCTCGTTCATCGTCCCGCACCAGGACGGCGGCCTGTACACGGCGCGCCCGACCCTGGCCGTTCCGCCCCCTGGTCAGACCAACGGAGCCATCGACCTCGACGGCTTCTTCGGCCTGAACCCGGCGGCGCAGCGCCTGACCACGCCCTACGGCAACGGCCACCTGGCGGTGGTGCACGCGGCGGGTTCGACGGATCCGACGCGCTCACACTTCGACGGCCAGCGCGGCATGGAGGGCGGCGTCCCGAACGGCAACGTCGTCGGGGTCTCGAACGGCTGGCTCGGCCGGCACCTGATCGGCACCGCGCCGACCGGTCCGGGTGACCTGCGCGGCCTGGCGCTCCAGAACCTGATGCCCTTCAGTCTGCAGGGCGGTCCGGGCACGGTGCCGGTGGACAACCCCGCCAACTTCGGCTTCCCGGGTCGACCCGCCACGGAGGCCATCCGACGCCAGCTCGTGCAGCACATGCACGCCACGGCCAAGGAGCCCCTCGCGGCGGCTGCCACCAGCACCTTCGAGTCGATCGACATCCTGGCCGGCATCGACTTCAACGGCTACACGTCGGCTGGAGCCACGCCCTATCCGAACTCCGCGTTCGGCCAGCGGCTGCGTGCCAGCGCGGCGCTGATCAAGGCCGACGTCGACGTCGAGGCCTTGGCGATCGACTACGACGGCTGGGACCACCACAACGCCCAGGGCCCGATCAACGGGCTCATGGCAGGCATGCTGAACGACCTCTCGACGGCCATCGAGGCCTTCTACCTGGACATGGTTCCCGGCGGTCACATCGACAGCCTGGTGGTCCTGGTGATGTCCGAGTTCGGGCGTCGGGTCGAGGAGAACGTCAGCTCGGGCACGGACCACGGCCACGGCAACATGATGCTGGCCCTCGGCGGGCACATCGCCGGTGGTCAGGTCTTCTCGAACTGGCCGGGCCTGGCCCCGGGTCAGCTGGACGACGGCGATCTGGCGATCACGACGGACTACCGTGACGTGGTGGCCGAGATCCTGATCAACCGCATGGACAACACGACGATCGGCGACGTGTTCCCGAACCACACACCGATGCCGATCGGCATCACGGTCTAGCTCTTCGAGCTCGCCCGCATCAAGGCCAGGGCCCGGCTCTCCTGCGTGGAGAGCCGGGCCCTGCGCGTTTCACTGGAACAGGATCTCGAGGCCGTCGCTGGTGTTGAAGCCGGCCATCCCCGCCGGGTTGTCGCGGTACCAGAACTGGAAGTAGAGCCGCGCGCCGGGGACGATCGAGCTGGCGTAGGCGGCGCCCGGGTCGAGCACGACGCTGGCCTGGTTCGCCGCCGGCACCGGCGGCAGGACGCGACGCAGGGTTCCCCCTACGCAGCGCAGGCCGTCGCCGAAGGGGCTGCCGGCCAGGGCGCTGGTGCCGAAGAAGACGAGGCCCTGGGAGTTCGCCGGCAGCGGGGCGATCTC